>WFRP01000314.1 GCA_015486505.1 Pseudomonadota bacterium
ATGGCCAGTCCCGGGGTTATCGGTATCAGTTCCGGGGCGGCTTTGGGCGCGGTCCTCGCAATTTATCTGGGTCTGGCGGCCATCCTGCCGCAGGCTTTACCGCTGATGGCGATTGTCGGAGCGCTGGCCACCTTGACTACGGTTTATCTTATCGCGACCAGCGCCGGCCGTACCTCAATCGCCACACTGCTGCTGGCCGGAATTGCCTTAAACCTTATTCTTGGAGCCGTTACCTCTTTTGTCATCACCTTGAGTACCAAAGAGTTTGATGTCGGCCGGGTGATTGTTACCTGGTTGATGGGCGATCTCAATAACCGTCTCTGGTTCCATGTCCGGATTGTCGCCGTCACCGCCTCGGCGGCGCTGGCACTGATTTTCAGTTACGTTCGAGAGCTGGATATTCTGATGCTGGGGGAGGAGGGGGCAGCCAATCTTGGGGTTGACGTCGGCCGCGTCCGTAATCTCCTGCTCCTGGCGGCGTCAATTATGACCGGTGGGGCGATCGCGGTCGCCGGGGTCATCGGTTTTATCGGTCTGGTGGCACCGCACATGATCCGTGCCGCCGTCGGGCCCGACAACCGCCGCCTGATCCCCTTAGCCGGTCTTCTCGGGGCAATATTTCTGGTTTATGCCGATCTTTTTGTCCGTCTCTACATCCCGGTTGACCTCAAAGTCGGGGTTCTGACCTCACTTTTAGGCGGCCCCTTCTTTATCTGGCAGATCGTTCGTTACCGCAATCGTTTTGAATATATGTAGGGAGGCGGGGGAGAAACGTCGGTTGGGCGAGGATGGCCAATTATCTGGGAATTAATCTTAACAGATAATGCTTAAAGCGGCTATATTTATTACCAGTTAATGCTATAACTGGAAACTGTGACCTTCGCCAAGTTGGACTCGGAGTGATCATAAATGCCTATTATTTGCTCTATTCGGAGAAGAAGAATACGGAAACGGTCTATTGCTTTTTTGATGAGATCCAGGCGATCCCTGGATGGGAACCCTTTGTCGACCGCCTGATGCGAACCGAGAAGTGCGAAGTCTACATCACGGGCTCGTCAGCCCGAATGCTGGCAAAGGAAATCGCCACCCAAATGCGGGGGCGGGCTTTATCCTGGGAGCTCTTCCCGTTTTCTTTCAGGGAATTTCTGGATTACGGCAGATCGACGTCACGGGCCACCTGTCAACAAAGAAACGGTTTCTTGCGCAAAAGGCGTTTGCAGATTACTGGGAAACCGGCGGCTTCCCGGAAGTCGTCGGACTTGACCGGCGCTTGCGAATAAAGATCCATCAGGAATACTTTCACGCCTTACTGTTTCGTGACCTGGTTGAGCGCCATGATATCTCGCATCCTCAGGCTGTCAAGGATCTCGCGCACCGGTTGATAGACAATTTCGGCTTAATGTTTAAGGGCCGCGAAAACCTGACGCAGGGTGCTTATCGGCAAAAACATTTCCCGAGGCTGTTTGGGGAATGATATAAAGCCGAACTGTTCATAATAAACTCTACTGTCGTGGTTTTTGGCATCCACGAAAAAACCAATTATACCGATGTGGTCGGCGACCAACAGGGCTTTTTTCATAGCTTCAACCATAAGAATTTGTCCGTATCCCCGGCGTTGTTGACCCCGGTCGATCGCCAACCGGGCAAGTTTCGCACCCGGAGCCCGGTCTGGATATCTTTTGGCCAGGGGTTGGGGCAGCTCTTCACTAACAACTTCACAGGCCGCCAACGTAAAAAAACCGATAATGGTTGTGGGTTGGTCACTATCCAGGAGAACAAAAGTTTTTGAGATTCCTTTGTCCTGCTGTTGTCGAGCCAAAACCTGGAGAAAACTATTGAGAGCGGATTCACCGCAATCGAAATGTTTACGATTGTGCTGCTTTTTGAGCGCCTCAATTTGCAACATGCAAATGTTCCTTGTGGGCCTTAGCTGCTGCTAGCAACCTGGCGTTGGGTGAGGGCGGATTTTCCAGAGTTTTGAAAAACAACTCGGTTGACTCACCGCTTAATCGAATAATATTCTCTTCCTCTACTATTTGTTTAGCGCGCTCGACGGCAGCTTGAACCAAAAATTGATTCAAAGTCGACCCCAAAAGGGTCGAGGCCCGGGTCAAGAGGGCGTGAACATTCTCGGGTACCCGCGCTGTAATTCTCTCGGTTTTCACAGTCATCACAACTTCTCCAAAATTTATGCTAATTCTACTCAAACCTATTCTTTACAGAAGATACAGAGTCACAATATGGTAACGGTGGCAATATGTCAACCATAAAGAGCTATTTTGACACCTTGCACAACGGCACCGTAACCTTCAGCAGTGCCTCGGAGGGTATTACCGAAGTAACCGTCATCCTGCCATCTCACTGACCTTTCTTAACCCGGCAATTTGAAATCGTTCAAAGAACTGACCCAGATGCCGGGCTTGATTTCGTAAGCTTCATCAACCGGGGCGATTATGTGGGCAGATTTCGGCTGAATGGTGTTTATCAACTCGAAAAACCCTCGCGATGGTTTTGGCGCCTTTGAAAGCTTGCATTCAAATAGGTGCAAGTCCCGACCGCGCTCTAAAAGCAGGTCGATTTCCGCACCGTTTGAAGTTCGTAAAAAAGCGGCCCGGAAACGTTCATATTCGGCTGTTAGATTCTCAATGACAAAGCCTTCCCAGGAGGCTCCGGCGACCGGGTTGGCAAGCAGAGAATCATACTCTTCGATATTAAGAAGAGCATGCAAAATACCCGAATCCCGCAGATAAATTTTGGGCGATTTTACCAATCTTTTTTTCAGATTTGCTGTAGCTGGCGGTAATTGCCTGATCATATAAGTCTGCTCAAGAATGGCCAGGTATCTTTTTAACGTCGGAGTTGACATATCGACGGCAGCGGCCAATTTGTGATAATTTAGGGTTTGTCCATGATAATGAGCCAGTAACAGCCACAAACGTTCTATGACAGGAACCGGGATATGAAATCCCAGGTTAGGAATGTCACGTTCCATGAAAGTTCTGATAAAATCCAGGCGCCAGCTGAAACTGTCGGAATCAAAATCCGCCAGCGCACTTTCCGGAAAGCCGCCCCTGAGCCACAGATCCGACCAGGGCATCTTTTTCGTTACCTCTTTAAGCTGAAAAGGCGTAAGATCAATGTAGGCGATGCGGCCGGCAAGTGATTCGGTTGATTGTTTTATCAGGTCACGGGAGGCTGACCCTAAAACAAGAAATCTTCCGGGTCGCCGATCCCGATCAATTTCAGAGCGTAGAACCGAAAAAAATTCCGGCAGACGTTGAATTTCATCGAGACAGATTAATTGATTACGATAACGATCAAAAAAAAGTTCCGGTTCATTTAACTTGTTACGGTCGACTCGATCCTGAAGGTCAAGATAGTGAGCTGGAATATCGGCAATAATCTTTTTAGCCAGAGTTGATTTGCCGCACTGTCGCGGCCCAAGAATAGCAACCGCCGGCGAGCGCGTCAGGGCTCTGGCTATCTTTGCTTCGGCCGTTCTCGGTATATATCCAAGCATATCTGAAATCCTATGTTAAAATATGAATGGATAGTAGCAAGATTCAGGTTATTCTGTCAAGTATCTAATGCGGGGACAAATCCCGCAACCCAAACAGGGCTTTGTGGCCCGCAAATAAGTACTCTTATCAGAACATTTTCTGATTATTAAATCTTGTTTTTTGGTGCAGAAAATAACCTGTAAGGTACTAATGCGGGAACAGATTTCAGTAAAGCACCGGCGGCTGATTTACTGAATAAACCGGTAACTATCGCGCTGCCGAATGCCACTCCCATCCCCGGCACGATAACCCGGGTACTCCCGACAAGAACCGTTGCCGGAGCCCGAATCGCCTGGATCGAAGGAGAAAATCTGACCGCCGCTCTGGGGCTGGGCCAAACCGTCAACGGAACTGTAATTTTGAACACCCACAAAAATGCACTGGCGCTGCCGGAAAAGGCACTGGTTTATAACGAGAAAGAGCAAGCCTGTATCTTTTTGGCA
>WFRP01000315.1 GCA_015486505.1 Pseudomonadota bacterium
AAAAAGCCAATATGTCAACCAGCGGCCTTAGCGGCCGCATCACTTTCTCCGGCGACCTGCAACCGTTCTGGCCGGAGTTGCTGCTGGGAACCTACGTCAATATCGGCAAAAATACCAGTTTCGGGTTAGGACGCTACCGGATGACTGGCAATAAATAGTTAAAGAAATTACGGGCTGGACCCGTCCAGAATTTAATGATGGAACGATGGAGAAGTTTATGGAAGCAACTGTATTGAAGATTTCTATGGCGGGCCTGCTGCACGATATCGGTAAATTCGCACAAGGTTGTCTTGACGTAACTCCTGAATACCTTAATAGTAATGCCGCCTATCAGCCGTTCAATAAGGAGAAAGGCTACCACTCCCATATTCATGCTGTTTACACGGCGGCATTTATCGAACAGTATGCTGATCAACTGCCGCCCCAATTCAACATGGGAGGTTGGGGTGAAGGCGACAGTTTTCTTAATCTGGCGGCCGGGCACCACAACCCCCAGACCCCGATGCAGTGGATTGTTGCAATGGCCGACCGCATCAGCAGTGGTTTTGATCGTGACAGTTTTGAGCAAGGTGAAAATATAAAAATTTCCGAGTTCAAACAGACGCGGCTGCTGCCGCTGCTAGAGAGCTTGAGCCTGGATGCAGAGCAACGGAAAAAATATACCGACTCGAACAACTTTCATTTTCGTTACCCTCTGGCCCGACTTGCACCGGAAACGATCTTTCCGGTAAAAAAACCTGATCTTACAAAAAATAAGGCCATTGCGGAATACAAACAACTTTTTTCTGATTTCACTTTTGAACTTAAAGCTCTGCCGCACAGGATTGAAGCGCCTGAGGTCTGGTGTAAACATTTTGATTCTCTGTTACTCCTGTACACCTCGGCAATTCCGGCGGCCCGGGTTGGCGATGTGGTCCATGATGTTTCACTGTATGACCATTGCCGGACAACTGCCGCGTTGGCAGCGGCTCTTTACCTTTATCATCGTCAGAATGATTCGCTTGATGAAACCGCGATTCGTGACAATAAAACTGAAAAATTTCTGCTTATCAGCGGTGATTTTTACGGAATCCAGGATTTTATTTTTTCTCAAGGCGGGGAAAAAGGCAAATATCGTTCAAAGTTGCTGCGCGGACGCTCTTTTCAGGTTTCACTCTTCAGCGAGCTTGCGGCAGATCTCTTATGTCGGGAAGTCGGTTTACCGGAAACTTCGGTAATCCTGAATGCCGCCGGTAAATTTACAGTTCTGGCACCGGCTACCGAAAAAACCGAAACCGCCCTGCGTAAGGTAGAAGCTAAAATTAACCAATGGCTTTTTGAAACTTCCTGTGGTCAATGTGGTATCGGATTTTCCTGCATCAAGACAACGCCTGCGGATTTCATCAGCGGTCGTTTTGCCGACCTTTGGGACAAGCTCAATGAAACTATGGCTGAGAAAAAACTGCATCGTATTGATCTTGACAGTTATGGCGGAGCCATACCGAATTATCTGGAAAATTTTCATAATGATTTGGGGGTCTGCTCCCTGTGCGGCCGGCGGCCGGCGGAAGAAATGACCGATAATCTGATTGAAAGTGAAGATGGGGGCTGTGTTAAGGTCTGTTCGGTTTGCCGGGACCAGGTCTTTTTGGGCTCAAACCTGGTTAAAAATAATTACCTGGCCATCTGTCATAAACTTTCCGCGAGTCTGCCGCAACGGAAAGTTCTTTTAATGCCGCTTTTGGATCGTTATCATATTGTGTTTCCCGAAGGACCGTTGCTGGAGGAAGCTTCACGCGGTGATCTGGTTTCATACTGGAATCTTGGTTCCGTGGTTTATCGAGGCGGCAAACTCGATAGCACAGTTCGGTTTTTGGGCGGCTACGTGCCAACCCGTGCGGACAGTTCCGCAGAAGAACGTCAGGTTATGGATTTTACTGAGATTGCCCACCTGGCTCTGGTACAAAAAGATCTGAACTCTTCCGGGAGTGCCGATGAAAAGAGCACAGGCACCGAAGTTCTCGGGGTTTTCAAGGCCGATATCGACAATCTCGGAATTATGTTAAGCTGCGGCATCCCGGAGAATTGGTTTACGATTTCGCGGATGGCGACCTTAAGCCGGCAATTGAATAACTTTTTCACCATCTATCTGCCCTCGTTTTTGCAACGGGAGGAGGCTTACCGGGGAATCTATACGGTTTTTGCCGGTGGCGATGACCTTTTTCTGATCGGGCCCTGGAACCGGATTATCGAACTGGCCGAAGATTTGCGCAAAAGTTTTGCGGAATATGTCTGTCTTAACCGTGAACTCCATTTTTCGGCCGGGGTCACCCTGCATAAACCGCATACGCCGATCGACAAACTGGCGCGCGAAGCCGAAATCGGCCTGGAAAAAGCCAAACATTTTGACCTTGGCAAAAACCGGCTCACCCTTTTTGGGGAAACAGTAGCCTGGGAGACGCTGCCGCGTCTCAACGAAATCCAAAAACAGCTTGCGGCCTGGTTGAAGCATAAGCTAATCAATAAGGCACTGCTCTACCGGCTGGGTAAATTATGTGTTCTGGCGGCTCAGGCCCGGCAGGAAGAAAATCGCCTGCAAAACGGGGAAAGGGTTGAACTTACGGCCTTAACCAGTTTGAAATGGCGCTCTCAGCTTAGTTATATGCTGGAGCGTAATGTCGGTAAAGAGCTAAGTCGTGATGAACGCAGACAGGCTTTGTCTGAATTGGCCGTGGTCGCGCAATGGTTGGAGGAATACGGCAGTGCGATGAAGATTCCGCTTTGGCGGATTCTTTATGATCTACGTTGATGAATCGGAAAGATTCCTAAAATAAACGTAACCAACGCGGGCTGACGCCCGCAACCCAAACAGGGCTTTGTGGCCCGCAAATAAGTACTCTTATCAGAACATTTTCTGACTATTAAATCTTGTTTTTTGGTGCAGAAAATGATCTGTAAGGTAAAAAAAAGGAGGATATGTTGATGAGTGCAATAACTCTATGGCAGGATTCGGAAAAGAAGATTATCAATCCGCTGCTGTTTTCAGAGGTTGCGGAAAAACTGGCTTTGGAGATTGGCAGGGAAGGAAAAAACGACAGGAGAAAGAAGCTCAATAAATCAACCCAGTTGCGGCGTTTTTTTGACGAGATTGTACGTTTGCAGAGCCAGGCTAAAAGCCTGCAGGGGCAAGACTCGGAAAAATGGGCCAACCTCCTACCTTATATCCATATGTTGGTTGCCAAAGCAGCTTATGCCCAAGGACGGGATTTGGTTTCAAAGAATTTTGTTGATTTTCTGAGGAACGGCATAAGTCAGATTAAGGACCAGCGGGATTTAACCGTTTTTGCGAATTTTTTTGAATCGTTCATGGGCTTTTATAAATTACATGGCCCGAGTTGATAAGGAGGATATTCTCATGCAGTTAGTAAAAATTGCTGAAATCAGCGGTCGGATTATCTTGAAAAGCGGGCTTCATATCGGGGCCGGTGATCTGGAAATGCATATCGGCGGAACCGACAATCCGGTAGTAAAAAACCCCTACACTAATGAACCCTATATCCCCGGTTCGTCATTAAAAGGCAAAGTCAGATCGCTCCTGGAGATGCGCAGCGGCCTGATGGGAGACACTCAGGGAAAACCGGTGGGATTTTCTATCCTGCAGAAAAATCTTTCCGAAAAATCCGCGGGCGAGGCCCGGAAAATCCTGAAAATTTTCGGCAGCAGCGGCGCTGACACGGATGAAAACGGTGAGATCGGCCCGACCCGGGGATCATTCGCTGATTGCTACCTTACAGCTGAATCCCGGCTTATGGCAAGTGCCAATAATCTGCCCCTGACCGAGGTAAAATCGGAAAACTCGATCAATCGAATCAGTGGTACTGCTAGTGGTGGTGGCCCGCGTTTTACCGAACGGGTGGCGGCCGGTTTGTCATTTGATTTTTCGATCACGTTAAAAGAGCTTGATATCGACAGCAGCGACGATCTGGTTGATTTTCTCCTTCAGGGCCTGAAACTCCTGGAACTTGATGCCCTGGGCGGCAGCGGCAGCCGGGGTTACGGCCGGGTCGAGTTTGAGTTCGCCGATCCCGAACTTAAACAAAGGTTCGCGGAAACCTCGCCGATCGGCAATTAAATTGTGAAAAAATTGCGGGCGGCTTCCGCTTGCATTAGTACCTTACAGGTTATTTTCGGTTTGAAAAAACAAGAAAATGTTCTGATAAGAGTACTTATTTGCGGGCCGGTAACTTTCTTTTAGGTTGCGGGATCTCGTTCCCGCATTAACTTTTTGAGGTCTTGTCGTGAAATTATATCAGTTGACAATTAAACCCGTAACCCCTTTTGGTACGCCTTTAAAAGGGGATACTTTTTTCGGCCATCTCTGTTGGCAGGCGGCTTATGACAAGAACCTGCTTAACGGCGGCCTTGATCTGTGGATAGAGAAATATGACACCGACCCCTTTATGGTCTGCTCTTCTGCGTTCCCTTTGCTGATTGAGGAAGATAAAGGAGTCAGTATTGCTCTGCCGCGCCCCCAACTGCCGGCGGCCCTGCTTGACTTTTCAGGCTCTCAGCTAAAACGCCGGGAGAGGATGGAAGCCCGGAAAAAAGTTAAAGAGAAAAAATGGCTGCTTGTCAAAGAAGACCTTAAACTGCAATTGGAATCTGATCTATTATTGACCGACACAGAACTTTTTCAACGCTGCTACGCCGACCTTCCGTCCGATCTTCGCCATCGTTACTCGGCTGAAAGTGAAAAAAAACTTTTCCAGGTTGACCATCAGGCCCATAATTCGCTTGACCGTTTAAGCGGAACCACCGGCAGCGGGGATGGTTTTGCGCCCTACTCCTGCGCAAACATAGCCTGGTCACCCGGCCTGGAACTGGTTTTATTCTGCCTTGTCAATGAAGGGGCTTTAGATGAATCCCGGCTGCAGACGATGGTTGAACGGATCGGAAAATTTGGTTTTGGTCGTGATGCTACGACCGGGCTCGGACGTTTTGAGCTAACCGATTGTGAACCGCGAAAAATACCGGAAAACGACCGGGCCAACGCCTGTTTCACCCTGTCGCCCTCAGTGCCGGAGGCCGGATTATACGACCATCAATACTTCCTGCCGTTTACCCGCTTTGGTCGGCATGGTGATCGTCTGGCCCATAGTCAAAACCCTTTCAAAGCGCCGGTGGTCATGGCTGATGAAGGCGCGGTTTTTCTAACCCGTAAGCGCGAGATCTTCTCCCGCCCGTATCTGGGGCGGGCGATCCATAATGTTTCCCTGGCTCAGCCGCGGGCCGTTGTCCAGGGTTATACAATCTATCTTCCCTGTGAGGTGGCCGTATGAAACAGGAGACCTTGTTTTTCCGTCTTGAAGTTTTAAGTCCCCTGCACATTGGCTGTGATGAGGATTATGAACCGACCAATTTTGTCATCGATGAAAAAAACGGTGAGTTGATAAATTTCAACCCGCTTGAATTCATCAGCAACCTTAAACCGGATGACCGGGAGGAATTCTCAAAAATCTGTAACCTGGGAACGATTGCTTCCCTGCTGGATATCTACAAATTCATGCAGCGTCACGCTAATCAGGCAAAAGGCCGGCGGATACGGATCGGTACCGGTTTTCAGCGGCATTACGCCGACACCCTGCGGCTCTCGGGCCGGGATCAGCGTCGAGTGCGTAAAGAGTTAAACCAATTTCGGATTGAACGAACCGCCTTTCAGCCCTTGACCGGAATTTCATATATCCCCGGATCGGCCATTAAAGGCGCTATACGGACGGCCTTACTGAATTTGCGCAAGCCTAAATATCCAGTGCCGGTCAACAAAGGAGACAAAAAGGCTGGACAGAAATTAGAGAGAACAATTTTTAACGACGGCAGTTTTGCGACCGATCCCATGCGGCTGGTTAAGGTTTCAGATTTTATTGCCGAAAAAGAGCCGGCAAACCGGATTGTCTATGCCGTTGATAAAAAGAAGAAACCCTCGGAATATGAGTCTTCCGCTCCCTATCAGATTCTGGAGATTGTTCAACCCGGAGCCACGTTTGTTGGCTCCGTCACCATTGTTTCCCCGGAAAATGAATGCGGCGAACTGCCCCATAAGCCGGTGACCACCGGAGAATTGAAAGACGCGGTTTCCCGTTTTTTTCGCCACGAAAAAGAGCGTGAAAATCGACAACTGGCGGCGGTCGGTATTGCCGCCGGCAAGATTCCGGCAGATGATGAGAAACTGCTCCTGCGAGCAGGACGACACAGCGGCGCCGAATCTTTAACGATTGACGGCTATCGGCATATCAAAATAATGCAGGGCCGCGGCAAATCTCCGAAATATCTTAACCGTGCTACCACCTTCTGGCTGGCTTCAGAGCAGAAAAAACCATCTTCATTAGCGGGACTGCAGCCTTTCGGCTGGCTCTCAGCCACAGCACTGACACCGGAAGAAGTTGAAAATATAAAAGCTACGACAAGAAAAGAACGTGAAACCCAAAAACAGAAACTGGCGGATATGGCCCAGCAGCGCCGGGCCGACGAAAAAAAGCGGCTGGCGCAAGAACAGATCCGGCTGGCAGAAGAAAAAAGGGCGGATGAAGAGAAAGCTACCCGCGTAAAGCTGGCGGAAGCGCAAAAGGAGAACTGGGAGAATCTTGCTCCAGAAGAACAGAATTTAATGATTGTTCGCGGTGATGACCTGGCCCGGGAATTTGCTTTGGAAAAGGTAAATGACCCCTACTCTACAATTTGGTCAGATATCGACAGCACCGCCCCTGAGCAACAAAAAGCGTTAGCCCGGGCGTTCAAGGAGCGTTGGCAGAAAGAAGGCAACTGGAAGGTAAAAAAAGCCAAGAAAAAGCAGTTTGCGAAAGTGCAGAAAGTCAAGGCGATTCTGGGAGAAAATTAAACATGACCTCCGGCAACATCCTTATCAATCTGGTTTCCGAGCAGCCGATTCCCAATCTGATTCCGGCACTCGATTCCCGTTTTCAGATCTCCGAGGTAATTCTGCTGGTAACTGAAACAATGCGGCCGCAGGCGAAAAGGCTGCAGCGGGTCTGCAAACGACACC
>WFRP01000316.1 GCA_015486505.1 Pseudomonadota bacterium
AAAAAGCCAATATGTCAACCAGCGGCCTTAGCGGCCGCATCACTTTCTCCGGCGACCTGCAACCGTTCTGGCCGGAGTTGCTGCTGGGAACCTACGTCAATATCGGCAAAAATACCAGTTTCGGGTTAGGACGCTACCGGATGACTGGCAACGGTTAAAAATTGCATGGCAAGCAAAAAACTTTTGATAATTTCTATAAGCTACCAATTTGCGAGCCATTAAAATGCCTTGAGTAGTGGGTTTCGTTCCCGTACTGACAGTTAACAATCAAAGTTGTGAACTTATCAAGTTTTACATATAAATCAGGAGGTTTTACATGGCTATAAATATTTCCCGGTTTCATGGTCGGGAAAGAATTGAGTTGGATTGTGAGATTATTACTCCGATGTTTATGGGTGGCTCTGACCAGAATGCCGAGTTACGGGCCGCATCTATTAAGGGTTTACTGCGCTACTGGTGGCGGGTGTCCTCCGGTTGGCAATTTCATTCTGATACAGAAATGTATTCAGCTGAGGCTAAGTTGTTTGGTAGTCCCGACGATAATAGCGGAAGAAGCCGGGTTATTGTTGAGGTTGTGCCGGGGACCGGTTTAACCGCTGATAAGTCTGGCTTCAGGAAACTTGAAAACATAAAACATCCAGAGGTTAATAATGGCAGGGTTGATCCCTTGAACTATCTTGCGGGAATGGGTTTAATTCATTTTCGTAAAGGGATATTGCACTCATATTTTTCACCGGGCGGTCATTTTGAACTGACGATAACTGCCCCGCCCGAAGATGTGAGGAAAATGTTGTTATTATTTAAAGCCTTTGCCGCCGCCGGCAGCCGCTCCCGTAATGGCTGGGGGTCGCTTAATATTCTGGCCAAAAAAGGTTTTTCAGAATCACCAGAATCATCGGCAGCATCTTTACAAACGACCATCAAACCTTTTACTGAGACGTTTAGCTGTGATTATCCCCATTGTCTGGGAGCAGATGCCAAAGGCTTGTTACTTTGGCAAACGCAAGTTGCCACTGAAAACTGGGAGGATTGTTTGCGGATGTTAGCCGATACCTATGTGAAAACAAGGTTGTCTTTGCAAATTGCCGGGCGGGGAAAACAGGAAAGACATCTTTTAGGGTATCCGGTTACCAATCATTCGGTACCTAAATGGAATCGTCATGCCTCCGCTCTGCGTTTGCTGGTAAAAAAATCCGGCGCAGGATTGTACCGCGGCTATATTTTACATATTCCCCATCTCTTCAGCAAAGAGATGTGGGCTGAACTGAGTGCTGAGAGACAGAAAGATATCTGGCGCAAAGTGCACACCAAACTTGACGATCTCATGTCACGTGCTACCCTGGAGGTTTTGTTATGAGTTTTTTTGCTCAAGATACCAGTTATTGGAATAATAAAGTTAAAAATTTCCTCCACGACCCGCCGGATAAGGCTTTACAGATCCCCGGGCATGAAAAGCGCAGCAACCTGTTGCTGGATGCTTTGGGAATCTCGGCAACCTTACAGAGCGAAGATTACCGTGATGAGGATCGTATCGCTGCCGGAATGGATCGAATTGTGTTGCCTGGTTATTCTTCGGAAGCAAAGAATAACGGGGCCGTCGATTTTCTTAAAGACCCGGTTATTACCCATCCTCTGGGAAACAATACGCCTTTGAAGATAAAATTACCGAAAAGTTTTTCAGGTTCGGGGAAAACTGCAAAAATCGATGAAATTGCGATGGAAATGCAAAAGTTGCTGCGTGATGATCTGGGAGTTAAGGCTGATGGTCGGGGATTGTCGGAAAAACCCAGTCTGAAAGGTGATGAAAAAGCCTTTGCACCGATGCGTTTTCACTATCTTCATTTTCTTTTCAAAAAACGTCTGGCAACTGAAAATATTGGTGGTCTTGGAGCTTTGTGGCCCCGGATTCCGGCAGATACCCGGTTGCCGGATCATTCTATATGGCAGCATAACAGCCTGGTTTCGGCATTGGCATCATGCAATGAGCTTTCACCCGAACATCAAGCCGGGGTTATGGTTTTTGCTTTAACCCCGGTCCAGGATTTTATCACCAAAGCCCGTAAGCTCAGAGATCTCTGGAGTGGGTCTCTGATACTTTCATGGCTTGCGTTTGAAGGAATTAAAGTGGTTATTTCCGAACTTGGTGCAGACCATGTACTTTATCCCAGCCTCCATGATCAGCCCATGATTGAAGATTTTCTCAGACAGTTGGGTATGAATGAGTTGCTTACAAACAGTTGTCATTCCGGCAGCACCCGGCAAAATATAAACGGGGTCGCTTCATTTCCGAACAAATTTGTTTTTCTGGCACCCAAAGGTCGGGAGACTGAAATTGCGGATAAAATTGCCGGTGCCGTCAAGGATGCTTGGATGGAACTTGGGCAACGGACATTGGCGCTGATTTTTAAAAAAATAAAAAAAGAGGATAGTTTTATAGAAGAGATTTTTAGTCGACAACTGAGTAATTATTGGGAATTTCAATGGGCGGCTTCACCTTTGGTCGGGAAAAGTGACAAAGATATTATAGAAACTCTCCTGCATGAAAATTCGTGGAAACCGGCGTTCGCTCTACTTAAAGAAGCGGAAAAGTTTTTTCAGCTGCACGAAGATGGCAAAGGTTCGCTGTATAGTGTCAGCCATGCCCTGGCCCAAGGCTGTTTGGCGGCCGGTAAATTGAGCCGCATTAATCAACGGGTACCCGAGGCCGGGATTAAATGTGACATATTTGGTGAGTACGAGATTATTCATTATCGACAAACAAGCCAAAGTGACCGAAACCCGCCGCCCTCCCTTGATCCATTCTGGCAGGATTTACGCAATGCCTGGGACAATGCCACTGATTTCAAGAAAACTGAACGTCTTTGCGCTCTCGGCCTGGTTAAAAGATTGGCGTACCGGGTCTGTCAGGAGATTGAAAACCACCCTCTCCGATCATTTTTTAAGAATGCTGATAATTTCCCTTCGACTACGGAAATGTCTATGTTTTATTGGTATAATTCAGCACTTGAAAAAGCTAAAAAGAATGAAGTTCTGGCCGGGTTACTGGCCGAACTGCTGAATGAAAACCAAAAGAAGGAACCTCTTTCAGTACTTGCCCAATGTTGGCATGAACAAAATGAACCCCAAAACGTAAAGCGTGAAGGTTATGATATCGCCGACACATCCACGGTAAACAAAACAGCGGCAAAAAAGATTTTCAAAACCCATTCAATTTGTGATCATCAAAAATATTATGCCATTCTTTTGATGGACGGCGACCGTTTGGGGAAACTGGTAAATGGTGAAACTCTGGGGGCAACCTGGGGAAGTGTGCTGGCTCCCGGCTTGCGAATGCGGCTTACGGGAGATTTTGCAAAAAAACATAAAGATTTCTGGCGGAAATTTTTCAGTCAACGTCGGCTCGTAGCCCCTTCTACTCATGCCGCGATTTCCGAGGCGTTGGGAGATTTTTCCCTGCATACCGTACCGGCAGTCATAAATAAATACGATGGTCAGTTGATCTATGCCGGTGGTGATGATGTCTGTGCGATTATGCCGGTGGCGACAGTACTTGACGCGGCCCGGGAAATTTCCCACTATTATAAGGCGGGATTTGTTTCTCTCGACGATTCTAACGGAGGCAGCGGCAAAATTTTAGATGCGAACTGGAATCTTTCCCCGAATCGTTTAGCAGTCCATCCCGGTCAGGGAGATCAGATTTCGATTTCTGCCGGAATTTTAGTGGCGCATCACAAAAAACCGCTGTCACGCGTTTTGCAACGCAGCCATGAACTTCTCAATATGGCGAAAAAAGAAGGTAAGCGCAACGCTTTTGCCCTGGAACTGGATAAACGTTCCGGTGGCGGCCGGATCATGCTGGGACAGTGGACGGCACTGCCGGAAAAACGGCTTTCTCTGGCGCAAAACTTGGCGGCAACTTCACTGCTGGAGCATTTTTTGATTGTTGGAGATAGTCTGGCGGGTATGGAAGATGAAGGTATGAGTTCTTCGCTGGCCTATCGCCTTGAAACTTTTCGCCCCGGTCTGGCTGCGATCATGAAGAAAAATCCCGCGTTGTTACCGGCTTTTATTGAACAACAACTGCAACGATCGGCTGCCGGCAGCTCAGGTGGCAATGATTCAACCACAGAGAGTAAAGCAAAACGTAATATCTTAGCCCAAAGTGTAGCGGCGCTGCTGGCCCGTAACGATCAAGAAAATCGGTCGTTGCCGATTGAATCACTGATTGTGGCTAAATTTATCGGTCTTTGTCGAAAACAGCGGCTTGATGAGCCGGAGGAGGTTTGATTATGCCGGAAAAAATAACCTGGTTAGCGTTAACTCCGGTTGATACTTTAACCTTTCGCGGAGCGGAAGCTATGGTTGCAGGTGAAAGCCACGAAGCTGCCACACTCTTTCCGCCGCTGCCCTCCACTTTGACAGGGGCGGTGCGAACCGCCATTTTGCGACAGCGAAAAATTAAACCTTGTGATTACCTGGCCAATCCGAAAAAATATGCTGAACTCTATCCTCTGTTAGGGCTCCCTGAAAAACCGGGTTTTTCCTTGTCCGGGCCGCTTTTTTTGTTACACGACGAGGTTTTTCTTCCGGCTCCCGGACATTGGTTCAAAGAGAAAAATGACAAGCCGGAAACGGCGGCACCGATTTGTATCCAGGCCGCAAAGCCGCTACCCGATGTTTGCCGCGATCCAGGTCTGCGTGGCTCCGTCAGAGAACCTTTCTGGCTTTGTAATCCGGTTGGCGCGGAGATGGAGCCTTTATCCGGATATTGGGCATCAGTGGCCGCTTTTGCTCAAGCAAAAAAGAACCCCGACTCTTTCACGCTTAATTTATTGACCGAAACTCAAACAATAACCGCCGGAGCTGCCGCAATTATTCATGGTCGCAACCTATATGATTTAGAGGGTCGTTTCGGCATCGCACTGGAAGAGAATATGCGGCGGGTCAAGGAGGGTCACCTGTTTGCTTCGCAGCACCTCAGGTTAAAGCCCGGGGTTCAGCTTTTAACGGGAATAGTTGCATCATCGACGAAAGATCTGGCTGAATCGGGGCTTATGCAACTCGGTGGAGAACAGCGGATTTGCGGCTATCACAAAATTGATAATTTGCTGATACCGAATAATGAATCTGGAAATTTATTTATGAATTTATCCCCGATTCCGGTAACGGCTTTGCCGAAAGAGCTTTTCAAACACTCCTGGGCCGGGAGTAAATTACTTCGGGTTGGAGGTTGGGATATGAAAAAAGGTTTTCATAAAGATATGGAGACCTGGTATCCGGCGGGTACGGTTTTTCAGGGAACTGAGAATTTAGTTTTAGCAAACGGTTTTATTCGGCTTTAAAAAGGAAAAGGAGAGCTTTATGTACTTACAGGAAAACACTAAATTTTGTCTGCTTCACGCGATTTCACCGGTACATGCGGGTTCCGGAGCCGCAACCGGTGCCGTAGATTTGCCGATTCAACGAGAGAAGCACAGCAATTGGCCGCAGATTCAGGCATCCGGCGTAAAGGGCGCTTTTCGCGACCATTGTTTACGGTTTTGGGCGCACTCATCGACCGCGCTCGAACCTTTTGCCGATAAAGTTAAACAATCTGAAGATGCGGTTAAACGAATTTTCGGTTCAGATTCCGGCAACGGCGGCGGTCAGGCTGGAGCCGTAGCTTTTTCCGACGCCCGTCTGCTCGCCTTTCCGGTGCGGTCCAGTGCAGCACCTTTTGTTTGGGTTACCTGTCCGGCTCTGGTAAAAAGAGGGTTGCGGGATCTGGCACTGGTCGGTCGTAAAACCGACAATCCGGTATCCTCTATGGTAACCGGAGATAATTATCTTGTTCTTACCGACAGCGCCGAAACCATCTCCGATGATTTGGTACTTGAGGATATCTGTTTAAGTCCTGCCGGGAAAAATGAAAAACTGAGCCGGATTTTTGTAGAATTGCTGCCCGAGCTCGAACGGCTGATATTAATACCGGATCACCATTTTTCCTTTTTGGTTGAAACCGCAACTGAAATTCAGGCCCAGATTAAAATCGATCCGGCAACCGGGATCACAGCAACCGGCTCTCTGCGTTATGAGGAGTTGTTGCCGGCCGAAACAATTATGTATTGCCTGGTCTTTTTTGGCGATGAGAAAGTTTCTGGAGACGACCCTTTGAAGATGAAAAATATTGCCGATGTCGTTACGGCCGCAGTCTCAAACCACATTCAGATGGGTGGTGATTTAACCCTGGGCCGCGGTATCTTTTCCGTAAACTGGTGGTCTCCTGACAACAATGGAGGTGCACAATGAAAACTACTCTCGCCCAACAACGAGCCGCTTTCTCTCTTGAACAACTGGAAAATTTACAGTGTAAACGGGATGATTTTAAAAGCTTTGCGGCAGGTTTGCCGTCTATGATTTTGCAGAATGGTTTCGGTCAGGCCCTGGCCTTTCTGGCGGCTAAAGGAAGTAAAGAGCAAGCCGGCCAGATTAAGTTTAAAACCGAAGATAAACACTATGCCGCTTTAGAAATTATTCTGGCCTGGTTGGTTGATCGTAAATTGTTGGCGGCGGCAGATGAAAAAGAACAGATAATGCAGATCAGTAAAATGGAGCAGACTGATTATCTTCGTGCTCAACGTGAAACTCTGGCCATGCTCGAATGGCTCAAACGTTATGCTAATGCCGCCCTGTTTCCGGAGGATAATTCATGAGACTGATATCCCGAGAGATTGATGCCGTTTTACAAAAACCTGTACCGGTTAATTTCGGTCTCTATTTTAACAAGTTTCTGGAATATCATAATGATTTTCATTATGTTGTTCAACCAAAGAATAAACCACCGCAGGAAAAATCTTCATTCAAGCCCTTAAATGGTGAAAAATCCGGCAGAGAACCTAAGAACAGCCCTTTAATGCAATTTAAGAAACTATATTGCAGGAGCCGGGATCAAGTTAATTCCGGTCTGCGCAATCGACATTTACAACAGAGCAATTTCTGTCAGGCCGCGAAAACTGAAGGTTACGCACTCTTCATTTTTCATGTTCGTCTGCGGACACCTTATATCTCCGGCCTGGGCATGAGTCATCCCACGGAAACCGGGATGGTTTTTGACCATACCCTGGGGGTGCCATATATCCCCGCCGCCGGTCAGAAAGGTTTGTTACGACTAGCCTATATGCTTAATCAGTTAAAAGATGATGACGGCAACTGGCTGCCACTGGATCAGTTCAGTCAGGATAAAGATGGCAATCCCTGCTGGGAAGAAGATGCTTTGAGTCGCACTTTGTTCGGTTTTTCCGATAAAAAAGAGGCTTTGGCCGGTCGTTTAGTCCTTCTTGATGCCTATCCGTTGTCACAGCCGGAATTGGGAGAAGATATTATTAATCCTCATTACGGAGATTATTACAATTCTCAGGGGAAAAAACGCGGTCCGACAGAAGATCAAAATCCTGTGCCGGTCAAGTTCCTGGTGCTGAAAAAAGGGCCGGAGTTTGTTTTTCGTTTTCTTCTGCGCCACAGCCTGCAAAAAGCACCTTCAACGGATTTAAAGGTTCTGTCGAACAAGATCAGCACGGCAATGAAAACCGCTTTAATTGAAGAAGGCTTTGGCGCTAAGACCGGGTTGGGCTATGGTCGTTTTGAGATTCTCGGAGAGGGTGAAGAACCGGAAGTTGTACGACAATGGTCTGATAAAGCAAGGGAATCTCGAAAAAAATGGGAAGAAGACCGCCGGGCCAGAATTGAACGGGAAAGATACCCCTGGCGAGAACTTTCACAAAAAATCGAAAAAATCAATAACTGGGGTGATTTCAATGCGCAGGTTCTGGAAAACAGCGAGGCTGAACATTATCGCAAAGAGCGGGAATTTGCCGTGGCCGTTTCAAAGACCGCTTTACGGATTGCCCGCGGAAATCCGAAAAAATGGAAGGAGAAAAGTGACCGTGAGAAAAAAGTTGCAGATTGGCTGACCTCTTCACCAATTATCTGGGAATCACCTTTCCATAATACCAAACCGCAAACCATACCGGAAAAATCGCCACCTTCTGATATCTTGCCGGTTATTGATACGTTATCCGATTGGGCCGCATACCTGCAATCTGGAATTAAAATTTCCAAGTTGGACAAAGTTTGCTGTGCGGAAGCCTTAAAAAATAAATTCAGCCAGTGGGGATGTAAAAAAAGTAAAGACAAGCAACAAAAGAAGGCTTTTGACCAACTGGTGAAAAGGCTGAAAAAACTAAAAACCGGTGAAACCTGATATTTTTTGGTGCTCGAATGAATAACATCCTTATCAATCTGGTTTCCGAGCAGCCGATTCCCAATCTGATTCCGGCACTCGATTCCCGTTTTCAGATCTCCGAGGTAATTCTGCTGGTAACTGAAACAATGCGGCCGCAGGCGAAAAGGCTGCAGCGGGTCTGCAAACGACACC
>WFRP01000317.1 GCA_015486505.1 Pseudomonadota bacterium
ATCTTGTTTTTTGGTGCAGAAAATAACCTGTAAGGTACTAATGCGGGAATAAATCCCGCAACCCAAACAGGGCCTTGCGGCCCGCAAATAAGTGCTCTTATCAGAACATTTTCTTGTTTTAAAACAAGAAAATAACCTGTAAGGCACTAAATCTTAGTTAATCTGCGTTCATCTGTGGTTTCTATTTTTTTGTTAAACCACAGATGGACACGGATAGTTACAAACCGTTACTTAGAAGAGTCAGTAAATATGCCGGCATTTAAAAGCAAAAGAGACCACTGCCCGCAAGTTGAGAAATTCGGCCTGTATGCACTCTTGAGTATTTTAATTTTAATCTGCCTGCCACCGGGATCAACCCGATGCCGGGCCGCCGAGATTGAGCCTAACCATCTCTGGCAAAATATAATTGCCGCGACAACGGCATCTCCTGACTCTCTGCAGACGACAATCAACCGCTTTGTCTCCGGCCAGAAACAAAATGACATTAAAAATGCCACCCTCTACTCCCTGGCTCTGCTTAATCTGACTACCCGGAAAAATCTCAGCCCGGAAAAGCAGGAAATACTGACGGCGGCCGCCATCGCAATCTCACCGGACTACGCTTTCCCGGAAACGGCCTGCAGTAAGCTGTGCTTCCGTCAACACCGGTATTTGGCATCGATAAGCAGTTTTTACCGGGCCTGTAAAAAGTTTCAGAACAACCCGCTTGAAAGTCTTTACACTTCCACATTTTTCTGGCTTGCCGCCGTCTTTACCCCGCTGACGCTTATCTTCTTCTTTGCTTTATTTTTAAGCATCAAATATTATCGCGCCTTCTGTGAAATGGGCTATCTCTATTTAAGTCGAAAGGGCAACCTGCTAGTCCTGCTCGGCTCACTGACGACCGCACTCCTGCTCATTATTGTACCGGCTCCCTTGATCGCACTGCTGCTCTTAACTATCACCATTGCTCTACTGGCAACCAGACGGGACATCGTGATCCTTACAATCTTAACCGCCGCATTGCTGATCGTCCCTTTTGCCTACGAAAAAGGTATGGCGTCATTGCTGGCTTTGGATTCATCTTTTTTCAAAACCGCCCGCCTGTCGATGTCCGGCATTAACAGCCCGGCAAATGACCATGAATTAAGACGGCCGGCTACCAACCAGAGTCAGCTGGCGCTCCAACTTTTTTCTCAGGCCGAATCGGCCCGGTTGCGGCAGGAATTTTCCCAGGCCGAACTCTTTTTAGAAAAGATCATCGCCAATAAAATCGAAATCGGCGCGGTCTACAACAACCTCGCCAATATTTATCTCCTTCAGGGTAAAGCGAAAAACAGTGAAAAAATGTTTATCAAAGCCGCCAACCTTGAAAAGAACTCCGGCATCCCCTACTACAATCTCAGTCGGGCCTACATTCAACTGAACTTCGACCTTAAAAAAAGCGCTCAGGCCCTGGAAATGGCCTTCAAACGCGATCCCAGTCTCACCATCGACAATGATGACAGCGGCAGTGGCAGTGACAATAATAATTTAAGCGCAACCCGACCGAACCGGCGCAAACTCATTTTCATGGCTCTGCCCGATGATTTCTACCGGCGTTACGCCGACGCGCAACCCGGTAAAGATATATATCTACCGGAGTTTCTCCATCACCTGATATTTCCCGGAGCCGGCCGGACATTCTATCTGATACTGGTCATACTTACAATCGCTAGCCTTATTTATTCAGGCCGACGGGCTCCGGCCAATCGCAGAATATGCTCAGAATGCGGCCGCCTTTTTCACCCCGTGCAGAAGCGCAAAGAAAAACGGTGTCCGGCATGCTATCTGAAAAATCAGTCACAAACCGGCTCACAATTAAAAAATATAGCCGAGAGAGCCCGGCGCGAAACAATTTCTCCGGCGAATATCGGTCGCGCCGTCGCCGGAGCCCTGCTCCCGGGCTTCTACCCGGCCTTGACCGGGAACAGCTTAATTGCCGTCGGCTTAATGCTGCCGGCCATCCTCTGGCTTTACAATTTTCTCATCTGCCGAACCGGGATTATGGCCTCATTTCCTCCGTCAAGCGAGTGGCTGCTCAAGGTTGCCCCCGGCCTTATCTGGACGGCCAACCTTATCGTGTTAATTGTCATAATAATCCACCGGCAGCGCCGAAACCCGTCATCCCGAAAAGCTTAACCAAGGAGTAGTTTATGAGCGTGGCCCGGGTTACCAAAGGCTTAAATGCCAATCTTGAGAATTTTGAGCTGACCGATGTAATGCAGCTTATCACTCAGCAGGTCAAGTGTGGAATTTTAAGCGTTGAAGGCAGTAACGGCAGTTGTTCCTGGTCTTTCAATGAAGGCAACCTGGTCGATTTCGACTGCAACTTTCCCGGCCATATTCTTGATCTTAAAAATATTCTCAAACAGGCCGGCACCCTTGATGATAAACAACTGATTCTCATCCATGAAAGTGAAGACTTAAACTCATCGCAGGCGTTTGAAAAGGCCTTGATCAAAAAGAACATCTGCAAGCGGGATGAGCTTGAAAAAATAAACCTGCGCCGCCTGATTGAATCATTTATTATAACCCTGCAGTGGACCAAAGGACGTTACAAATTTATCCCGACAAGCGAGATCAATAGAAACCGGTTTCTCGCACCTCAGGACGCAAATTTCATAGTTCTCGAAGCCCTGCGGCAAATCGATGAGATGGCGGTCATCAAGAAGAGACTGCAGCCCCTGGATAGGGTTTATGTTTCAAGCCTGACATTAGACAATGATGAAACGGCGGCCGAAGATAGCGCATTGTTCCAGGAGGGGCTTCACGATCAGTTTGACAATGATGAATTCGAGGTCTACAAACTTTTTGACGGAAAACGTTCACTCCGGGAGGTTCTGGAAAACTCCATCACCGGCCAGTTTCACACCTGCCGGACAATGCTGAACTTTATTGAGCGCGGAATTGTCACCCCGCTCTCGGAAGAGATCGGATTTCAGTTTACCAGAACTCATGAAAGCAGTCAAAACCGCAACCGGGGCGGCCTGGCCCTGCTTATACTGAGCGGAGCCCTGGTGATATCAACCGGGATTACCGTCATATCCGTCAACAACTCCGGGCAGGCGCGGCAGCCGACTCTTTTTTCAGCGATAATCAACAATCTTCGGGCCGACCAGAATTCAACGTTAAAAAAAGCGCAGGAACTTCTGCAGACAGATAATCATTCAAATGCGGGAACAATCTCCGCAACCCAATCGGGCCTTTTTGGCCCGCACCCCAAGGGCACTTCCGCTGGTCGCAAATAAGTGCTCTTATCAGAACATTTTCTGATTATTAAATCTTGTTTTTTGGTGCAGAAAATAACCTGTAAGGTACTAATGCGGGAACAATCTCCGCAACCCAATCGGGCCTTGCGGCCCGCACCCCAAGGGCACTTCCGCTGGTCGCAAATAAGTACTCTTATCAGAACATTTTCTGATTATTAAATCTTGTTTTTTGGTGCAGAAAATAACCTGTAAGGTACTAATGCGGGAACAATCTCCGCAACCCAATCGGGCCTTGCGGCCCGCAAATAAGTACTCTTATCAGAACATTTTCTGATTATTAAATCTTGTTTTTTGGTGCAGAAAATAACCTGTAAGGTACTAAAAAAGATTCAGGGAGTAAAAACGATGCGGGTAAATTATAAAGATCTGGGTTTTGTCAACACCAGGGAAATGTTCGCGAAAGCCTTTGCCGGCGGTTACGCGGTGCCGGCTTACAACTTCAATAATATGGAACAGTTACAGGCAATCATTAACGGCTGCGGCAAATCCAACTCACCGCTTATCCTGCAGGTATCAAGCGGGGCGCGCAAATATGCCGACCAGACAATGCTGCGCTATATGGCTCAAGGAGCGGTGGCTATGGCCCGCAAGGCCGGGTACAACAATCCGATTGCTTTACATTTAGACCACGGCGACACTCTGGAACTTTGCATATCCTGCATCGAAAGCGGCTTTTCTTCGGTTATGATTGACGGCTCCCATCTGCCGTACGCCGAGAATGTCGCCCTGACCAGCGCGGTAGTCGAATACGCGAAGAAATTCGCGGTATCCGTCGAAGGAGAACTTGGCGTCCTGGCCGGAATTGAGGATGACGTGGTTGCCGCGAAATCGATTTATACCGACCCGGAACAGGTTGAAGACTTTGTCAAAAAAACCGGGGTTGACTCGCTGGCAATCTCCATCGGCACATCGCATGGAGCCTACAAATTCAAACCGGCCCAATGTACGCGCAATGAAGAGGGGGTTCTGGTCCCGCCGGCGCTGCGTTTTGACATTCTGGAAGAAATCGAAAAAAGAATTCCCGGATTTGCGATTGTTCTGCACGGATCGAGTTCCGTACTGCCCAAGTACGTTGACATCATCAATCAAAACGGCGGCAGACTTGAGGCGGCGGTCGGGATTCCGGCCGAACAACTCCGGCAGGCGGCGAAATCAGCGGTTTGCAAAATCAATATCGACTCGGACGGCCGCCTCGTAATGACGGCAATGATCCGCAAAACCTTCGCTGAAAAGCCCCAGGAGTTCGACCCCCGCAAATATCTGGGACCGGCCCGGGACGAACTGACGGAGATGATTATCAACAAAAACGAATATGTTTTAGGCAGTGCCGGAAAAGGCTGAGATCCAGGAAATCAGCGTAACTATTCAGCCAAATTTTACCCCCCCACCTTCTGGAGGGGGCGGGGGCGGTTTTTCGTAAGCGGTTGCGGAAACGATTTCGTTGTTTTTCGGAAGCAAGCGGGAGCCCATTAATACCTTACAGGTTATTTTCTGCACCAAAAAACAAGATTTAATATCCAGAAAATGTTCTGATAAGAGTACTTATTTGCGGGCCAGTAACTTTCTTTTGGGTTACGGGATCTGTTCCCGCATTAGCATTGCAACTGTTTGAGCGTAAGCGAGTTTTGCAAGGCGGGCGCAGCGAGCTTAAAGGAAAAACATAAATCTTAACGCCGAGCGGAGAAAAACCGCGCCCGACCCCGGATTCGGCTGAATAGTTACAATTAAATTAAAACAATCCCGCCAACGGCCCGCCTTTCCCGGCCATTTTTTCAACTCTTTTAACGCTTTCAGGATCTTCCAGCAACTGCGGGGCGTGGTGTTTCTTGCAACGGGCATCAATCACCAACGGCCCCGCGCAGCCCCAGTGCTTATCGCTGACTCTCGCCTTCACGCCATAAATATCCGGGGCCGGATCTGATCTGGTAAATGTTAGCCAAAGGAAATTATTCAGCGTCCGGGCTGCAAATTCACTATCATCAACCACAATTATCAGCGCCAGACCGGGAGCCTGCGGATTATGATCCAGCACCGCAATTAAAGCTTCAATATCAGCCCGGACCTGAGCCCGGCTCCGGTGCCGGCAATCGGACCCTTTCAGCGCAAAGATACCGGGCATAACCAATCTGGGTTCGACAAATCCCGGAGCCGGCCGCCAGTTAGAAGGCCAGACGGCCGACAGATCGCGCCGTTTTTTCCCGACGGCCGCAATCACCACCTTTGACCCCTGGTTGATACCTGAGCCTGAATAATCGAGCGTATCCATAGTTGTCCGGGTCTGAAAATGGAGATCATAACGCCAGTCAACTCTTTCCAGCAGATGTTTGAAAAACCCCGGAATATCATGTAAATCAAGGCGCGGATTATCCTCTTTCGCGACTATCAGCAAATATTTCGCCAGCGAAAGCTGCCCCTGACCCAAAATCGCATTAGCCTGAGTCAGAAGCTCACGCGGCCGTTGACGCTCCTCATAAGGAAGATAACGTTCACTTCCCAGGGCCAGCAGCAGCGGATGCACCCCGGCGGCATCGACGGCATGAACCCCAACAACTCCAGGCAATACCGAGGGAATCAGGCTGCCCGTCAATTCGTGGATAAATTTACCAAAGGTGGTATCCTCCTGCGGCGGCCGGCCGACCGTAGTAAAGGGCCAGATCGCGCCGGGCCGATGATAAACCCTATCAACCCTGACCACCGGGAAATCATGCGCTAAACTGTAGTAGCCGAGATGATCGCCAAAAGGGCCTTCCGGCAATAGTTTGTCATCAATTATAGTTCCGCAAATACAGAAATCGGCCTCAGCGGGCAATGCCGGACAACCTTCCGGCTCAACCAGCGCAAGGCTGTGCCCGCCTAAAAGCCCGGCAAAAGCAATCTCCGGCATACCATCAGGCAACGGCATAACCGCCGCCACCGCCAATGACGGCGGCCCCCCGACGATGATATTTACTCTTAATGCCTGTCCTGATTCCCGGGCCGCGGCATGATGCAAACCGATGCCCCGATGCAGCTGGTAATGTAAACCGACCTCCCGGCCGGACAGATAACCGCCACCGGAAATCTGGACTCTGTACATCCCGAGATTAGATGAACGCCAGCCCGGTTTTCCCGGGTCCTCCGAATAAACCTGCGGCAGGGTAATGAAAGCCCCGCCATCATCCGGCCACGATTTAAGCTGCGGCAGACGCTCAATCAAGGTTTGCCGGGCCACTACCGGCCCATCTTTTACCCGATGCGGGACCAGATGAATCAAAGCCTGCGGCAGATGCCTTAAGCGAGCGGGCTGTTGTAAAACTTTCGCCGGGTCGACTTTCAAATCAGCAAGTAATTCAATCCTTTTTAAGGCATCACGAAATATAAAACGGGTTCGTTCCAAGGTTCCGAAGAGATTGCCAAGCAGAGGAAATTCACAGCCCTTAACCTTGGTAAAAAGCAGAGCCGGCCCCTGATTTTCACAAACCCGGCGCTGGATCATCCCGATATCCAGATTCGGATCAACCTCACAGTCAATCCGGCGCAGCATTTTATGGCGTTTAAGCTCAACCACACAATCTGCCATTGATTTGTAACCCATATTCAGTTCGCCTCTACACCTGATGCGGGAGCAAATCCCGCAACCCAATCGAGCCTTTTCGGCCCGCAAACAACCTTTAAGTAACGGTTTGTAACTAATTGAAATTATTAAAATTTTATCTGTGTCCATCTGTGTCCATCTGTGGTTCAACTAAAAAAATATAAACCACAGATGAACGCAGATTAACTAAGATTCAGTTTCTCTGCGAGCCTGCGTAAGATAAAAAACAGCTCTCGCGCAGAGGAAAAGGGGCGCAGAGGCCGCAATATGTGGGGATGTCCTTTGGAGTATTCACCACTTTTGAGGATTTTATAAGTGATGTCGAATATTTACTTTTTCATTGATCTTCTGTCGCTAAACAACTATACAAAATTTACCGTAATTCAGAATCGCAATACTAAAAAATCAGTCGCGTAATACTGACTCTACACCTATAAATACCCACAAGTCAAGCCTGCCCCCAACACTTTGTGGAAACAATAAATAGTATGAATACCCATAAGTCAAGCCTGACCCCGGATTTAACGGATTTAAAAAGTTTTGACAGATATATTTCATTGGGGGATAACTGTGAGGCGGGGTTGCAGTTCTGGCGCATCGGTTATGATGAAAGCAGCATTTTTCGGTTTACGACCATTGACAGCGATAATTTGCTCAAGCTTATTGAGAATGATTTTGCCGACATTTTTTGCAAAGAGGCCCTGAGTCCCGCGTATGTTGACCATATGGTTCGCGACACGAAAACCGGGATTGCTTTTCATTCCAAACTCTATTCAAGCATTGATAAAAATACGGGAAAACGGTTTTTCAGAAATGATTATGATTTCGATAAAGTCTACGCCGAAGAAAAAACCAAGATAGAATATCTTGTCAAAAAATGGCGCGATCTGGTTTCATCAAAAGAGCGGGTCCTCTATTTTATCAAAAAAAATCAGCTTTCCAATCGGGCCGATGCCGAAAAAATACTCAACACATTCCTGAAACATTACCCGGAACATGATTTCCTGATTCTCTACATCCAACCGCAATCATTGTCCGAAACGGATTGGGGATACGAGCGCTTACATAACGTCTATGTTGAGTATCTCGCCCCGTATGACAATGCTGAAGCCGGGGCGGATGTTAATGGGTGGGATAAACTTTTCGCGAAATACCCGCTGAAAAAGCCGTTTGCGAAAAAACGGCCATGGTCTGCCGGAAAGAAATTATTCCGCAAATTTATCGGGAAAACCGGGGGATAAATCAGGAAGCTTTTCTGACAGTCGGCCCGTCGTCAGATGATTGAGGTTCCCCGGAAAACCGGGGGATAAATCAGGAAGCTTTTCTGACAACTCCATTTTCAGTATGACCGGCACCGGTGTTCGCATACCTTGCAATCAGAGCATTCACTTCCTCTAAAGCCTGTTTCATCTTGCGGCAATAGATGTGCCGATAACCGCTCCGAACCAGACCGGCGTTACGGCCTTCCTGCTCCAGCATATAAATATTTTCCCGCAAGGTTGCCAGGGGGGCTTTTAACGCGTGCCCCATCACCAGAGTCGAAGCATCCGTACTCGTGGTACTGTCAGCCATATTTTTCAGTTTCTGCGTCAGATGATAAAAACGCACCGCCAAAGCCAGTTGGACGGCGTGCCCGAAAAGTAATTCCTTAAAAATCGGGTCATCGGCGGAACTTTCGGCTTCAAGCTTCAAACAAAACGCGCCAATCAGGCGACGGTCACTGTAAACCGGCAGAAAAACGCCCTGTTCCATCTTCTGATTCTCAAGAAAAAGGGTTTTGAGCTTGTGATCAAGCGTATCACCGGCGGCAAAATCCCGATTTCGGTTAAAGCAGCGCAGCAGTTCTTTGGCCTCCCTTAAAGCCGTAAACTCATCGCCGGTTAAAAGAATCCGCTGTCCCAGGCGGATGGCCGCGGTCTCATCGCCGGCCGCGGTCTGGATTACCAGACTCTGCTCCCTTGCTTTATAAAGCATTATATAAACCGCATTAACCCCGGAAAGCGTCAGCAGATTCTCCCGGATACCGGCAAAGATATCAGTCAACTTGAAATTATCGAGAAAGGAGCTGTAAGCCTTGAAAAGAGTTAAGGAGCGCTCGAGCAGATTTTCATAGGCCACTTCAGGTTCCCCGGTTTTAATTCCGACAGGCATCCGGCCGGACTTATCCGAGTCTGTTCCGGAACCGATACCCCCTGAATCAGGAAGCAATTCAAGACCGTAAAGCGGAGCCTGATCGACGAAAAGAGAGACCACGCCCCGCCAATCCAGACCCTGGAGGCGATGGCGGACATAGCGCTCGGCCGCGTCCTGAAAAACCGGTTTTCCCTCCCTTAATTCAAGACATTTGGAAAGAATGTCCGCCAGCCCGACCAACTCCTCGAGTGAATACTCAGAAAGTTTCCGGCCTTCGATCACAGCGCCGGAATACTGCCGTTCATGATGATGCGCCATCGCCTTGGCCAGTTCACTGTCAAGCCCCCACTCACCGGCAACCCAGGCGCCGGCCTCGGCGTGATCGACCCCGTAACTCAGTTTTTCGGCTTCCCGTTCCGAGAGCCCCCGCGCCCTTAAATCGTGATAAACGGCGGCCTGATCCAGAAAATTATACCAAAGCACCGGTTTGCCGATATCGTGCAGCAGCCCGGCGATAAAAACCTTTTCACTTTCAACCTGAACCGCCATCTCCTCAGCCAGAATTTTGGCCAGAAGCGCGGTAGTTAAAGAGTGTTGACAATAGTTCTGAAAGAGGGCCGTAAAATTGCCCTTGCGCCGCGGAAAAATCGCCAGGAAGGATTCACTGGCGCAGATAATTCTGATACTTTGACAACCTAAAAGAGCAATCGCGTGGCTGACGGTTTCAATTTTGTTACTGAAATTGTAAAAAGGAGAGTTCGCAACCCGCAGGATTCTGGTGGTCAGGCCCGGGTCTTCGAGAATGACATCGGCCAGTTCAACGGCAGAACTGCGATCTTCGGCCAGCATAGTCAGCAAGCGTGACAATACCGTCGGCGGTGAAGGCAAGCGCAAATCCTGACTTGAGTGACAAGCGGGGAAAGACATACAACAGACTCCAAAAAAACTCTTAAAGTTAACAACTATATCCTGGAATCTTGCATAATCTATTCCACTACTTTTCCACCTCCGGCAGCCGCGCTTATAACAGATATTCCGACCGCACATTACGCAAAGCGTGAAAAAGGCTGGTCCTGACTTTAGGGTTATCCCGCTCCAGACCGGCCAGCAGAGCTTTCATCGCCTCCCGGCGACCGTTATTTTTCTGGAAGCGGCACGGCGGAGAATCAACCGGCAGAGCGTAATGCCGGCAATAAGCGACAACATCTTTTTCATCAAGATAGGCCAACGGCCTTATAATCGTTAAGCGCCCTGAAAAAAGTAGCTGATGCGGCCGCATAGTACTGAAACTGCTCCCGTAGAAAAGATTTAAAAGCGCCGTCTCAAGGATATCATCACGATGATGGCCGAAAGCAATTTTCGTAATCTTCTTTTCGGCCGCATAGTCAAAAAGCAATTTACGTTTCCAGCGCGAGCAGTGAAAACAGGGGCTCTCCGGCAAATTTCGCTGCTCCAGACGCAAGGCAATATCACTCTCAAGCACTTTAAGCTCAAGGCCCAAGGCCGCGGTCAGTTCATTAAGCCGCTCAATCCTGTGGCGATCTTCATTTTCGCCGAGGCTGATATGTACCGGAACCAGTGTATAATCGACTGGAATCCGTTTTTTGCGGGTCTGCATTATATGCAACAGGGCCGCGGAGTCTTTACCGCCGGAAAGCGCCAGCAACAAAGTATCACCGTCAACGGTCATCCGGTAATCAGCCAGCGCCCGCCCGAGGCCGCGCCGCACCCGGCCAAGCACACCTTTACGCCGTTCACGCGTCATTATCCCGTAAACCCTTTTTCAAATCCGAGTTCGGCCCAATACCTGGAATATTCTCTTTTTAAAAAATCGGAACTTACACTATGCCTGATAAAAGCCCAGGGCAGAGGATCGGCTAAGGCTAAAGCGACAAAATTTTGCCGATTATCATTAACCAGTTTTTTCATCCGCGGCCCGGATTTGCCGGCCGCTCCGGCAAGTTCAATCAAGGCCGGGGCCAACTCGACCCCGCCCCGGCTTAAAAGCGACTGCCAGGCGGCGCTGACCGGGCTCTCCATTTCAACATTAACCCCACCAATCCGCAATAATGCTTTCGCCAGAAACTTCTGTTTGCGCTTTAACTCTTTGACATCGGCAAACGGCGCCCACTGCAACGGCGTCTGCGGCTTCGGCACAAAAGGATTAATGCTGACATTTAAGGCGACATTAAGCTGTTTTCGTTGACGATTATCCAGCATTACCTGACGAATCTCTTTAACCAGATCAACAATCGCCATAAGATCGGCTTCCCGCTCTTCCGGCAGGCCCATGAGAAAATATAATTTCAAACGCCCGATTCCGGCCTGAGCAATCCGGGCCGCCTGTTTGAGAATCACCGTATGGCTCAGTTTCTTGTTAAGCGCCCGGCGCAGACGTTCCGAGCCGGCCTCCGGGGCGATGGTAATTGATTTAACCCCGGCGGCAAGCATCAGATTCAACAGTTCATTATCAATCGCGTCAATCCGAATCGATGAAAAACTGAATGAAAGCTGCTTATCAACAAGCCAGCGACAGAGTGATTTAAGTTCAGGATAATCTCCCAGAGCCGAGCCCACCAGGCCGACGCGCTCAAACCCGGACTCAGAGATTCCGGCGCTTATAGCCTCCTTGAGAACCGCTAAAGGCCGATTGCGAAAAGGCCGGTAAACAAAACCGGCGGCACAGAAACGACAGCCCCGGGGACAACCACGATTTACTTCAACCAGTAAAGTGTCGCTGAATATTTCATCTCCGGCCGGAGCCACAAAGGTCCGGGGGACAAAGTCCGCGACCTCAGCCCGCGGCAGGAAAATACAATCTCCGACTGAAAAAATGGGATTTACCTCAGAAGCGCTAGTGGAAGAAATAAAGCCGGGAACCCGGGACAACTGCTTTAACAAACCGGTTCGATCAAGATTTTCTCCGGCCAGCAAAGTTTCACAAAATTCAAGAATCTGCGACTCGCCTTCGCCGGACAGAAAACCGTCAACCAGAGGAAAGAGCGGCAGCGGGTTAATAAAGGTCGTCACCCCGCCGGCCAGAACCAGAGGATCAGCTGCAGAGCGATTTTTCGCCAACGGCTCAAGACCGGCCCGCCGCAGCAGAATTACTAAATTCACATAATCCTGTTCAAACGATACGGAAAAAAGAATTACCCGGGCCGCGGCCACCGGCCGGGAACTCTCCCGGGTCAGCAAAGCGCCGGCAGAGTCAACTCCGGCATCATTTTCAAGAAAAAACCGTTCGGCGACGATTCTCGGTTCGCGATTCAAAAGATGATAAATTGTCTGAAATCCGAGGTTGCTCATTGCCAGCGCGTAACGGTTGGGATAGCCTAAAGCTACCGGCAAACGCCCGCCCCAGTCCTTATAACAGGCCCCCTTTTCCAAATCTGATTTAGTAGCAACCTCTTTCCGCAATCTTCAACCCTTGATAGCTAAGTAAAAACTCTTCATCTGCTGCGTTCCCCTCGCCGTGAGCGAAGCGCGGAAGTGTCCTTGGGGTACATTTGACTTCTAAGTAACGCTTTATAACTATGTGAAATTATTAAAATTTTATCTGTGTCTATCCGTGTCCATCTGTGGTTCAACAAAAAAATAGAAACCACAGATGAACGCAGATTAACACAGATTTAGTGCCTCTCACGTTACTTGTATATATGTGGCCGCGATAGCGGTCTGGGACGCTTTTTACGAGTTTGTCACCCTTCACCGAATTTCAGACCGGCTCAACGGCGCAATCGTCCGTTTCCGGCCGCAGCAGCGGCTCAACTTTAGCCCACAACTCTTCGCGGCCTTTTTTCAAAAGGGCGGAAACCGGCAGAAGGTCACCAACGAATTCTTCATTCTCAAGCATATTTTTTTGCCAGAGGCGAATTCTTTTTGCCCGGGCCTGCGGTTTCAGTTTATCTATTTTGGTCAGAACCGGGAAAAACGGCAGGCCGGCATCACCAAGCCAGCCCATCAACCTGACCTCTTCCGGGCCCGCGTCACGGCGCAAATCCATCAACAGCAGCAAAGCTCTAAGATCTTCGTGGTTCTCGAGATAGTTATGTACCATCGGCCCCCATTCACCTTTGGTTTTGCGATCGACGGCGGCATAGCCGTAACCCGGCAAATCGACCAGATAAAAAGCGTCATTAACCAGAAAAAAATTTAATAATCGCGTATGCCCCGGTTTACCGCTGGTCCGGGCCAGAGAACGGCGTCCTAAGAGATAGTTAATCAGGGTTGATTTGCCTACATTTGAACGCCCGGCAACGGCCAGATGCGGCCGCCCGTCAAACGGTGCCTGCGAAAATTCCGCCGCGCTTTTTATAAATTCAACCGTTTTGATTTTCATTGATTTTACCTGATTTTTAAAATATAGTGCCGACAAAATAACCGTAAATATTCGGCTACCGTTCCAAACTACCTCGACGCGGGGACAGAATTTAATTTAGTCCCCGCGTGAAGCACCCCAAGGGCACTTCCGTTGGGCGCAGGGCGAAGCGAAGTTTGTTTATTTCCTCTGTAACTTTACCGCCAAAACGAGTGAAGTCGAGTGTTTACAAATAATAATTGTAACTATTCAGCCAAATTTTACCCCCCCATCTTCTGGAGGGGGCGGGGATGGTTTTTCGTAAGCGGTTGCGGAAACGATTTCGTTGTTTTTCGGAAGCGAGCGGGAGCCCATTAGCATTGCAACTGTTTGAGCGTAGCGAGTTTTGCAAGGCGGGCGCAGCGAGCTTAAAGGAAAAACAGAAATCTTAACGCCTGGCGGA
>WFRP01000318.1 GCA_015486505.1 Pseudomonadota bacterium
AAAACAAGAAAATGTTCTGATAAGAGTACTTATTTGCGCCCAACGGAAGTGCCCTTGGGGTGCGACCATCGGAAGTGCCCTTGGGTGCGGGCCGCAAGGCCCTGTTTGGGTTGCGGGATCTGTTCCCGCATTAGTACCTTACAGGTTATTTTCTGTACCAAAAAACAAGATTTAATATCCAGAAAATGTTCTGATAAGAGTACTTATTTGCGACCATCGGAAGTGCCCTTGGGTGCGGGTCGCAAGGCCCTGTTTGGGTTGCGGGATCTGTTCCCGCATTAGTTTATTGTTGTTCTTTCTCGAAAAGACTGAACCCGGAGGTGCCCATGCTCTATCCGCTGTTTGAATTTCCATCTGTTGGCGGGGGGATGATTATTGCCGCGATTGCGACTTTTCATATCCTGCCCTGTCATCTGGCGACCGGTGGTTTCTGGATGGCTTATTTTCTCGAACGCCGGGGTCATGCGACCAACGACCAGGATTTACTGGATTACATCAAGCGTTTTGCCCTGATGATCCTGATTTTCTGTTTTGTCACCGGTTCAATCACCGGGGCCGGAATCTGGTTCGCGAGTACGATAATCAGCCCCCGGGCAATCTCCGGCCTGATTCACAATTATGTCTGGGGCTGGGCGACGGAGTGGGTCTTTTTTCTGATCGAAGTGGTGACTATCTATGTCTATTACTATACCTTCGGTAAAATTAAACCTGAAACCCATATGCGTATCGGCCTGATCTACGCCTGGTCCGCCTGGATCAGTATGGTGATTATCACCGGTATCCTGGCATTTATGATGACTCCGGGCAAATGGCTTGAAACCGGTGGCTTCTTTGACGGTTTCTTTAATCCCACCTACTGGCCGCAGCTTTTCTACCGGACGATGATGATGCTCTCAATCTCCGGGATATTCGCGGCCCTTTTGGCCGGTTTTATGAAATCGGGTCCGACCAAAACCTATGTCATCAGAACCGCCGGCCGCTGGGGTCTGATCAGTCTCGCTTTGGGGGCTTTGTTTGCGGTCTGGTATTATTTCAAACTGCCGGAAGTTTCACACGATATCCTGACCGGAGTGCCCTATGTGCAGATGATGTTCAAGATTGCCGTCGGGGTCGGCTGGGTGGTGGCGGTCTATTTCGCCCTGCTTCTGACCGGGCGCGAAGTTCTGGTGCGGCCGGTAGTGGCACTGCTGATGATTGTGGTGTTGTTTGTCGGTATCGGCGGCGGCGAAAGTGTGCGAGAATACTCCCGGCGGCCCTATCTGATTCCCGGAGTAATGTATTCAAATCAGGTTATTGCCCACGATCAGGAAAGTAAGGGTGTCAAATCGGAGCTGGCCCACTTTCAGGAAGACGGTTTTTTGCGCAATAACTATTTTGTTCCGCCGGAATTGCGGCAGATTGATGAAAAAAATTATCTGAAAGCCGGGATGCTGCTGACCAAAGTCAACTGTGTGATCTGTCATACCATGGAGGTTGGCGGCCGCAGTTCACTGCCGGGTCTGGTTACGGAAATGGGCTCGACCTCGGCGAGTGAGCTGAATGATTTTTTGGAAACTATGGGTGAGGATTATGACTTTATGCCGGCTTTTGCCGGCGATCCGCAGGAGCGCCGGGCCGCCGCCGCTTTTATCGCCTCGATTGTGCCGGACAACGAAAATGAGCCGCCCACTCCTGACTGGGTTGTCAATGGTGATTGATTTTGTAGGTTCAGTTAGTAGCATCCCAGACCGCTATCACGGCCACATATATACAAGCAACGTGAGAGGAACTAATGCGGGAACAAACCCCGCACCCCAAACAGGGCTTTGTAGCCCGCACCCAGGGGCACTTCCGATGGTCGCAAATAAGTACTCTTATCAGAACATTTTCTTGTTTTTTCAAACCGAAAATAACCTGTAAGGTACTAAATCTGCGTTAATCTGCGTTCATCTGTGGTTTCTGTTTTTTTGTTGAACCACAGATGGACACGGATAGACGCAGATAAAATTTTAATAATTCAAGTAGCTACAAGCCGTTACTTAGAAGCCTGGATAATTATAAGGAGACATTTTATGGATATTAATGTTGCGGTTCAGGCCTTACGCGACCCGTTCGGGGTGCCGTTCTACCCGTGGGTGTTTCAGTTGTTGATGGTGTTAACCTTCGCTTTGCACATTCTCTTTGTCAATCTTGCAATCGGCGGCCTCGGGATGGCGGTTTACGCTCATTACAAAGGTGATGATTACTATCGTAAACTTTCAAAATCATTGGCAAAAGTGAGTACGATTTCACTTTCTTCAGCGATTGTTTTAGGGGTGGCGCCGTTGCTCTTTGTTCAGGTTATCTACGATCCTTTCTGGTATGTTGCCAACCTTTTATCAGCCTGGTGGGCAATGGCTTTTCTGCTGTTGATTACCTTAGGGTTTCTCTCAACCTATGTCTTCTATCTCAAACGCCATAAAAACCCTCAGGGTTTCGGGACTTTTGGGATTCTGGCCTTAATTTTTATTCTGGCGGCCGGCGCGGTGATGAGTATATTGTCGGTGCAGGCCCTGGCCCCGAAACAGTGGCTTGACTGGTATACCGCGGCCGGACGGATCGCGACCACCGGTACCGGCCTCTATAAATTTGAGCTGGGGCGTTTTACGCATTTTATCGTGCCCGGTTTTATCAATATCGGCATTTTTCTGATGATCTACGCCTGGTATTTTCAGCCGCGGGCGGATCTTGATAAAGCCTACCTTAAATGGCTCGCTAAAGTCGGCGCTAAGATCGCCAAGGTTGCAACTATGATTGAGGTGGTAATCGGTTTCTGGTGGCTGATTAAGATCCCTTCCAGTTTAGGTTTTATGCGTAACCCGTTTCTCTGGATCGGGGCTGTTCTCGGGCTGCTGCTGCTGGCCGGCCTGATGAAGTTCGAGGATAATCCGGAAAAAGCGGCCGTACCGCTGGCATTTTTCTCGTTTATCGCGATTTTGGCGATGTGTGTCAGTCGTGAGGTTCTACGGATGGTTTATGTCGGGGCCTTTAACTATTCTATTTATGATTATCCCCTTAATGTTGACTGGGGCAGCACTGTCCTCTTTTTCGGAACCTTCGTTATGGGCCTTATAGTGATGGCCTATCCCCTGATTCTGGTTTTCAAACTGGGCCGGGGAACGCTGTCGGAATCGTAAATTTTATCCGGGATAATGAATTTGTCAGGAGAAAGAGATGGATATTGAAAAATTTGGTAAACTTACCATTAATCTAATGCGGGAACTAACTCCCGCAACCCAAACGGCCCTTTTCGGCCCGCACCCAAGGGCACTTCCGATGGTCGCAAATAAGTACTCTTATCAGAACATTTTCTTGTTTTTACAGTTGAAAAAAGCTGTCGAAAAAAACAAGAAAATAACCTGTAAGGTACTAATGCGGGAAC
>WFRP01000319.1 GCA_015486505.1 Pseudomonadota bacterium
AAAACAAGAAAATAACCTGTAAGGTACTAATGGGCTCCCGCTCGCTTCCGAAAAACAACGAAATCGTTTCCGCAACCGCTTACGAAAAACCACCCCCGCCCCCTCCAGAAGGTGGGGGGGGTAAAATTTGGCTGAATAGTTACGTTTTTTTTAAGGTTTTCTTGAAAAATCAGAATGATTTCAACCTCTGTTCGAGTAATATGAAAACAATGTTTTGTCAAGTGAAGATTGATGGCATCTGCCGGGAATCAGCTAGATGGTTTGTGGGCATTCTCCAGTAGTTTTTTCAGGTTTGCAGTACTTCTAAAAATCTTTCGCCGGCGCTTGTCAGCGGGCCGTTATTATCGATTACCAGAAATTTGGCGCCGGTGTCTGATTGCGGCGGGCTGAATTCGCGGGCGGAGCGCATACGTTCGTTGATTTCATTGCCGGATTCACGTCCCCGGTTTTGCAGGCGCTTTCGTAAGCTTGCCGGTTTTGCGCTTATCCAGATGGCGTAGAGGTCGGGGTAGGTTTTTAAGGCAATCGGAAAGTTTTGGCGTGAACCGTTGATAACTACATGAATTCCGGTTTTAAGCCAGGTATTGATTTCAGCTGTGATGCCGTAGCAGATGTTATGTCGTTCCCAGCTCAGGGCGAATTCGCCGTTTTCTTGTTGCCGCTTAAATTCAGCCGGCGTGAGATAGTCATCGTGATTGCGGCGACCAGGGGCCGGCGGGCGCGTGACCCGACGGCGGACGAACCTGAATTGTTCCGGTTTCTTCAAATTGCGGCGGGCGTAGTCGATCAGGCTGTCCTTACCGGCGCCGGAAGCGCCCATCAGGTAGAAAAGTTGTCCCGGTTTCATTTCGCAGCGTCTTCCCGTTCCGCATTGTGGTCTTTGGGTAAGTATTTCATTTACACATCCGGTTGTGCCGCTTTGATCCCGCCAGCGGGCTTTTTGTTGATTGGTTTTAAAGAATATCCCAAGGCATCGCATAGTCATTTTCAGATAAGCGGCTGAACTTGTCTGTGGGCGCAATGACCAGGCCCGGAGCAATCTTTTTTTGCGTATAGGTTTTACGAAAAGCAGTGATGCCGCTTGTGCTTTTGCGACCGGGATTGCTGTTGGCTTTTATTTCGACCGGAAAAAGGATTCCATCTCTTTCCAGAATCAGATCGACTTCGGCACCGGCATGGGTGCGCCAGTGGTAAATTTGTGGTTGCGGTGAAAGAATACTTGCCAATTTGCGGATTTCACCTGCAATTGCGGTTTCAAACAGGGCTCCCCATAATGGGTGGCCGCCAAGGGCGCGTGCGGATGACACGGCCTGGGCGTAACAGGCCAGGCCGGTGTTGGTGATGTAGCCTTTGGGGCGATTGCTGATGCGTTTTACGATATTGTTCGAGTAGGCCGGGATTTCGACCCATTGATAGGTTGCAGTGAGAATATCCCGCCAACGGCGGGCGGTGATTGGTGATATCCCAAGTTCGCGCCCCAATTGACTATGATTGATTTCAGAGGCCGTCAGGGCCGCTGAAAGCTGGAAAAAGCGGCCAAAAAGCTGCCAGTCGGAGACGTTGGCAAGCAGACGGGCATCCCTTTCTATACAGGTGCGCAAGTAGGCTGCATGGAAATCCGGAATAAGTTCTGCAGGCAAAAAAAGAGCCTCCGGCAGCCAGCCACGCCATATCTGTTCGTAGGTTGTAAATCTTGGGGTAAGTCGTTGGCGAGGTTTTCTGATTAGTTCATCAGTATCTTCCAGCCAGGTTTCCAGCCAACTTTTTGAGGTTGTTCGGGGCTTTTGCTCAAGACTGCATTCTTTCTGGCTGAAGCCTTCCAGGTCAAGAAAAACGGCTCGGCCGGCCAGGCTCTCAGATATGGAGTTCAGGTCACCCCATTGTTGGGAACCGGCTAATATAAAGCGCCCGGCGGCGCGATTCCGGTCGACACGCCGCTTAATCGCCGGGACAAGTTCCGGGGCATATTGGATTTCATCAAGAATGAGCGGGCCTGGATGATTATCCAGGAAAAGTTCCGGGTCATGGCGGGCGTTCTCAATGTTAATGACCGGGTCGAAGACCACATAATCGTGACTGTGGAGAAAAAGGCGCTTGATTAGTACCTTACAGGTTATTTTCTGCACCAAAAAACAAGATTTAATAATCAGAAAATGTTCTGATAAGAGTACTTATTTGCGGGCCGCGAGGCTCCGATTGGGTTGCGGGAGTTATTCCCGCATTAGTACCTTACAGGTTATTTTCTGCACCAAAAAACAAGATTTAATAATCAGAAAATGTTCTGATAAGAGTACTTATTTGCGGGCCGCGAGGCTCCGATTGGGTTGCGGGAGTTATTCCCGCATTAGTAC
>WFRP01000320.1 GCA_015486505.1 Pseudomonadota bacterium
AGATTGTCAGGGGCCAGGTTCTGGCGGCGCCCGGCAGCATTACCCCGCATACCAAATTTAAAGCCGAAGTCTATATCCTGACCAAGGAAGAGGGCGGCCGTCATACCCCGTTCTTCAAAGGCTACCGGCCGCAGTTCTATTTCCGGACTACTGATGTTACGGGTACGGTTGAGCTTCCGGAAGGGGTTGAGATGGTAATGCCGGGTGATAACATCACCATCGTCGGTGAACTGATTACCCCGATTGCGATGGAAAAAGAGCTCCGCTTCGCGATTCGTGAAGGCGGCCGCACCGTCGGTGCCGGCGTGGTCAGCGAAATTATTGAGTAGATAGCATACTCAGACGGATTAATTGTCAGTCGAAGCCAGGGTGGATTTGCAAAAAATCCGGCTCTGGCTTCGGTTTGTTATAGTTGTAAAAAAAATAAACTCTTCAGGCGCTTGGTGCCGGGTAGTAAATATATGCGAGATAAAGTGATCCTTGCCTGCGGGCAATGCAAAAGAAGAAACTATACGACCAAGAAGAACAAGAAAAATACCCCTGATAAACTTGAATTCAAGAAATTCTGCCGGTTTTGTCAGGCTCACACAGCGCATAAAGAGACCAAATAGTTTCTTGATACAGTGTTCTTGTTTTCTCTGATTTTGCAGGCCAGTAGCTCTAATGGCTAGAGCACCGGACTCCAAATCCGGGTGTTGGGGGTTCGAATCCCTCCTGGCCTGCCAGCAAATTTAATGACCATAGAGGTTGGTGTGTACCAGCCGGATAAGGGGGCCTGTCACTTGGCAGCAATCAAAGAGAGTATTGCCGAACTGAGTCAATATCTAAAAGACTCGAAAGGCGAAATGAAGAAGGTTACCTGGCCCAGCCGTAAAGCTACTCTCGGGCTTACCTGGGTGGTTCTGGTTGTCGTCCTGATCATTTCTCTATATCTCGGGGTGGTTGATTTAGGGTTGTCGAAACTGATTAAACTGATTCTTTCAGTTTAGATCTGCGGCTTTAGGCAGATGATTGATTTTAATGAAGGCCTTGAAAGGTAAGTTATGGCAAAGAAATGGTATGTGATTCATGCTTACTCGGGCTATGAAAATAGAGTCAAGCTTACGCTTGAAGAGCGGATAAAGCAGTACGGCTATGAGGATATGTTCGACGAGGTTGTCGTCCCGACCGAGCAGGTTGTCGATATGGTCAAGGGCAAACGTCGGACTTCACAGCGCAAGTTTTTCCCAGGCTACGTTCTGGTGAAAATGGAGATGACCGAAGATACCTGGCATCTGGTGAAAGGCACCCCGAAAGTAACCGGCTTTGTCGGCGGGGGTGATCGGGTGGCCGCGACCCGGTCGATTTCAGAAGCCGAAGCGAACAGCCTGCTGGCCCGGATTGCCGAAGGTGAAATGCGGCCGCAGCCCAAGGTTCTTTTTGAGGTCGGAGAAAGCGTCCGGGTTCTGGAAGGACCTTTTGCCAATTTTACCGGTTCGGTTGATGAGATAATCCCCGAAAAAGGTAAAGTTCGGGTTTTAGTGAGTATATTCGGGCGGCCGACCCCGATTGAAATTGAGTTTGGTCAGCTTGAAAAAATAAGTTAAACCGTAAGCGTTTACTTTGCTGAGTGAAATTGTTTCGACTTGGTAAAGTATAGTGCAGGAGAATTAAGGATGGCGAAAAAAATTACAGGTCAGATCAAGCTCCAGATTCCGGCCGGCCAAGCCAACCCCTCGCCGCCTGTTGGCCCGGCTTTGGGTCAGCACGGCGTTAATATTATGGAATTTTGTAAAGCCTTCAACGCCAAGACCGAAGCGCAGCAAGGTATGATTATCCCGGTAATCATAACGGTTTACGCGGATCGCAGTTTCAGTTTCATTACCAAGACGCCGCCGGCGGCGGTTCTCTTGAAAAAAGCCGCCAAGGTTGAAAAAGGTTCCGGTGTCCCGAATAAAGTCAAGGTCGGCACTGTTACTATGAATCAGGTTAAAGAAATTGCCGAGCTTAAGATGGTTGATCTTAATGCCAATGATATCGATGCAGCCTGTCAGATTATTGCCGGCACCGCCCGCAGTATGGGGCTGGTCGTCGAATAAATATGGATATGTGAGGATTAAATGGCAAAGTCAGGAAAAACTTATCGGGCCAATCGGGCCAAGGTCGATTCCCTCAGGAAGTACCCTTTGGCGGAAGCAATTGATTTGCTGAAATCGCTTACCCCGGCCAAATTTGATGAAAGTGTCGATATCGCTGTCCGTCTCGGAGTTGATCCCCGTCACGCTGATCAGATGGTTCGGGGGGCCCAGGTACTCCCGAACGGCAGCGGCAAAAGCGCCCGGATTGTGGTTTTTGCTAAAGGTGAAAAAGAGATTGAAGCCCGGGACGCGGGCGCTGATTTTGTCGGCGGTGAAGATCTTGCCAAAAAAATCAGTGACGGCTGGCTTGATTTTGATAAAGCGATAGCGACCCCGGATATGATGGGAGTCGTCGGTAAACTCGGTCGGGTTTTAGGACCGCGCGGCCTGATGCCCAACCCCAAAGTCGGGACGGTTACCTTTGACATCGCCCGGGCGGTGCAGGAAATTAAAGCGGGTAAGGTGGAATTCCGGGTTGAAAAAGCCGGGATTGTCCACGTCCCGGTCGGCCGTCTCTCATTCAGCGCCGAGAAACTGCTGGAGAATATCGCGGCCATCGTCGAGGCTTTGAATAAACTGAAACCCGCTTCGAGTAAGGGAAACTATATGCGTGGTTTCACGGTCGCTTCGACAATGGGCCCCGGCATCCGGGTTGATTTGAATAGTTTGTAAACTTTATGGTTTTAGTACCTTACAGGTTATTTTCTTGTTTTTTTCGACAGCTTTTTCCAACTGTAAAAACAAGAAAATGTTCTGATAAGAGTACTTATTTGCGGGCCGAAAAGGCCCGATTAGGTTGCGGGATCTGTTCCCGCATAGTGAACTGAATAGTTACCGCTGATTTAAGATTTAAAGTTTAATTTGGGATTAAATTTCAATAGGATAACTGGGCTGTAGACCGTGGGTGGATCTGAATCAGGTCGTAAAATCCCGCCGAGGCTGTCGGATTTGTGATCAGCATTAAGCAGATTCGATATTAAGTGTGAGCTCATTTGCCTTTTGATATGTAAGTAAACTTATAAGGAGGTGAAAAAAGGTGAATAGAGCTGATAAACAGGTTCAGATTGACGAACTGACCACTAAATTCAGCGACGCTCAGGCGGCCTATCTGACCGACTATCGTGGGCTTGACGTTGAAAAAATTACCACATTGCGTACGCGCCTGCGGGAAAAGGATACCGAGTTCAAGGTTGTTAAGAATACTCTGGCCCGGATCGCTGCGAAAGCTACCGGTAATGAGGTTCTGGTTGAGCATCTTAAAGGGCCCAGTGCTTTGGCCCTGGTTTATGGTGATCCGGCGGCGGCGGCCAAGGTGTTGGTTGAGTTCGCTAAAGAGGAAGACGCTCTAGAAGTTATCGGCGGCATCCTTGGCGGCGGCTATCTCGACAGCGCTTCGCTGAAACAACTGGCGGAATTGCCGAGCAAAGATGTTATGCGGGCTATGTTGCTGGGAACTATGAACGCGGTTCCGGGTGGATTTGTTAATGTCCTTAGTGCCGTGACCCGTTCCGCGGTTCAGGTTTTGAACGCGATTAAGGAAAAGAAAGAAGAAAGCGGCGCGGCTTAGAATCAGCCTTGATTTACGCCCTGACTTTAATAACTGAAAATTGTCAAGATTAAATTTATATCCTAGAAGGAGTTTAATGCTATGTCGATCACAAAAGAAGATGTAATCCAGTTTATTGAAAATATGACCGTTCTTGAACTCTCTGAGTTGGTTTCAGAACTGGAAGAAAAATTTGGTGTTTCCGCGGCGGCGCCGATGGCGGTAGCCGCGGCTCCGGCGGCCGGCGGTGATGCCGGCGCGGCTGATGAGAAGACTGAGTTTGATGTTGTCCTGACCTCTTTCGGTGAGAAGAAGATTCAGGTCATTAAAGCCGTTCGTGAGATTACCGGACTCGGTTTGAAAGAGGCCAAAGCCGCGGTTGAAGCGGTTCCGAATGCCATCAAGGAAGCTGTCAGCAAGGATGAAGCTGAAGAGATCGTGAAAAAACTTGAAGATGTCGGCGCCTCTGCTGAGTTGAAATAAGTTGTTCTGCGATGGTTAAATCATCGCCTGTAACTATTTTTTTATGTAAGGGATAGGGCAGTACGGCCTTATCCCTTACGTTGTTTTTTATTCTCTGCACTTTGATGGCTGAAAAATTACGGATTCAGTAATATTTTTTCCCATTTTTGCGTAGAGTCGCAAACCTTCCTGCCTCCCCAAGTAAAATAGTTTCAATACTCTAACTCTGAAGAAAATGAGGTTAAAGTTCTATGGTAGCCCGCAACAGCCGTAACCTGCCTCGTCTGCGTTGTGATTTTGCCTCCATTAAAGAGGTCGCAGAAGTTCCTTTTCTCCTGGATCTGCAACTCGATTCCTATAAGCGTTTTCTGCAGGATGAAATTCCTCTGGATGAGCGTGATGATATCGGTCTCCACGGTGTGTTCAAAAGTGTTTTTCCGATCAAGGATTTCTATGGTACTTCGTCCATCGAATATGTCAGTTATACGCTGGGTACGCCCCGCTATACCGACCGCGAATGTATGCTGAAGGGGGTTACCTATTCGGTGCCCATACGCGTGCGTATCCGCCTGATTATCTGGGATGTCGAGGAAGGCAGCGAGCAGCGCTCGATTCGCGACATTAAAGAACAGGAGGTCTATTTCGGTGAGATTCCCTTGATGAGTGAAAGGGGAACCTTCATCATCAACGGCACCGAACGGGTTATCGTCAGTCAGCTGCATCGTTCTCCCGGTGTCTTTTTCGCGCAGGAAAAGGCCAAAAGTTCGGTCAGCGGGCTTTCACTTTTCAGCGCCCGGGTGATTCCTTACCGGGGCTCTTGGATTGATTTTGAATTTGATAATAAAGACCTTATTCATGTGCGCATTGACCGGCGGCGTAAACTGCCGGCAACGGTACTTTTGCGGGCCCTGGGTTATTCGACGGAAGAGCTGCTGAATCTTTTTTATGACAGTGTGGTTGTAAATCGTCTCGAAGACGGCAGATTTACCCGGCGGATTGATTTTGACAATAGTGATCTGATCACCGGTTCCAAGTTGCGTGAAGATATCTTAGATCCCGAGAGTGGTGATGTTCTGCTGGCTCAAGGTCGGAAAATCAGCAAAGCGGCGTTGCGGCGGATGAAGGCGGCCGGGCTTGAGTCTCTGCCGATGATGGATGACGAACTTATCGGTTCCTACGTCGCCCATGATGTGGTCGACCCGCAGACCGGCGAGGTTCTGCTTGAATGCAATGAGGAGATTACCGCCGATAAACTTGAAGATCTGCAGCAGAGCGGAGTTGAGGAGTTTGATATCCTTTTCATTGACAATATCAATGTCGGCTCCTATTTGCGGGATACTCTGCTGGTTGATAAAATCGTTTTGAGTGACGAAGAGCGCGAACTGGTGGTTCAGGGCGAGAAAACCGAGAAAGAGCTTGAAGTTGAGAAAGCCAAACTCGAAATCTACCGGCGCTTACGTCCCGGAGAACCGCCGACGATTGATATCGCTGATTCTCTGTTTCAGAATCTGTTTTTCAATCCCGAGCGTTATGACCTTTCCCGGGTTGGTCGTTTAAAGATTAACCACAAACTCGGGACCGAGCAGGATCTTGACTGCAAGACCCTGACGGAAGAGGATATTATCGAAATTGTCCGTTATCTTATCTCTTTAAGATCGGATAAAGGGGTTATCGACGATATTGATAACCTTGGCAACCGGCGGGTGCGTACGGTCGGTGAACTGATTGAGAATCAGTATCGCATCGGTCTGGTGCGGATGGAAAAATCTATTCGGGAGCGGATGAGTCTGCAGGAGATCGACACGGCGATGCCGCACGATCTGATTAATTCCAAACCGGTAAGCGCGGCCATCAAGGAATTTTTCGGCTCGAGCCAGCTCTCCCAGTTTATGGATCAGACCAATCCCTTGTCTGAGATTACCCACAAACGCCGTTTAAGCGCTTTGGGACCCGGTGGTTTGACCCGGGAGCGGGCCGGTTTCGAGGTTCGTGATGTCCACTTGACCCATTATGGCCGTCTCTGTCCGATTGAAACCCCGGAAGGCCCGAACATCGGCCTGATAGCTTCGCTGGCCTGTTATGCCCGGGTCAACGATTTCGGTTTTATTGAAACCCCGTACCGGGTCGTCAAGGACGGCGTGGTCACGGATGAGGTTGTTCATCTTTACGCGATGGCTGAGGATGACAAGATTATCGCCCAGGCCAGCGCGCCGCTCAATCCCGACGGCAGTTTTATGAATGAGCTGGTTGCCTGTCGCAAAGCCGGTGAATACAGCATTGAAAGCCGCGATAACATTCATTATATGGATGTCTCGCCGCGGCAGCTGGTGAGTGTTGCCGCTTCCCTGATTCCTTTCCTTGAACATGATGACGCCAATCGGGCCCTGATGGGTTCCAACATGCAGCGTCAGGCGGTGCCGCTTTTGCGGGCCGAAGCGCCGATGGTCGGCACCGGCATGGAAGCCCGGGTCGCCCTTGATTCCGGGATTGCCGTGGTCGCGAAAAAGAGCGGTTTTGTTGAATATGTCGATTCGGCCAAGGTCATTGTCCGGCATGAGCCCGAAAACAGTGATGACGAATTCAGCCTCGATATCTATCCTTTAGCCAAGTTTATGCGCTCCAACCAGAATACCTGCTGCAACCATATCCCGCTGGTTAAAAGCGGCACCTGGGTTGAATCCGGCGAGATTCTGGCGGATGGCCCTTCGATGGATCACGGCGAGCTTGCTTTGGGCCAGAATGTTAAAGTCGCTTTCATGCCCTGGGGCGGTTATAACTTTGAGGATTCAATCCTTATAAATGAGAGGATTGTCAAGGAAGACCGTTTTACTTCAATCCATATTGAAGTATGCGAAGTTGTAGCCCGGGATACCAAATTGGGGCCGGAAGAGATTACCCGCGATATTCCTAATGTCGGGGATGAGGGCCTGGCTCATCTCGATCAGGACGGTATCGTCCATATCGGCGCCCATGTCGGCCCCGGTGATATCCTGGTCGGGAAAATTACGCCGAAAGGCGAAACCCAGCTTTCTCCGGAAGAGAAACTCTTACGGGCGATTTTCGGCGAGAAAGCCGGTGAAGTGCGGGATACCTCCCTGCGGGTTTCGCCGGGAATTCGCGGGGTGGTAATCAATACCAAAACTTTCGCCCGCAAAGGTTATGGCGGCGAAGGCGGCGCCGAAGAGCGGGAACGCGATATCAAACAGGTAAAACGTGAGGCGGAGGCCGAACTTTATGCCATTCGCCGGAGTGTAACTTCGCGGATACGGGAGTTGCTGGCGGGGCAGACCCTGGAAACCGATTTGAAGAGCGGGAAAGGCAAGGTGGTGCTTACCTCCGGTACTCAACTGACATCTGAAGATACCGAAAAAGTAACGCTGAAGATGTGCCGCAACCTGGTGCTCAAGGATGCCGCCGGCATCGAAGAAAAGATCAGCGGGCTGGTTGCCTATATGGAGAGTGAAACCCGGCGGGTTGAAGCCGCGCTTGATGAAAAGATTGAAACTCTGCGCCGGGGTGACGATTTGCAGCCCGGGGTCAATCAGATGGTGAAAATCTACATTGCCATCAAACGTAAATTGTCAGTTGGTGATAAAATGTCCGGCCGGCACGGGAACAAGGGGGTTCTGTCGCGGATTGTACCGGAAGAGGATATGCCCTATCTGGCCGATGGTTCAAGTGTCGATATTGTTTTAAATCCGCTCGGGGTTCCTTCCCGGATGAATGTCGGTCAGGTTTTAGAAACCCATCTCGGCTGGGCCGCGCAGAGTCTCGGGCGTCAGATTGAAGAGATGATCGAGCAGGAATACGGGCCTGACGCTTTGCGGGAAAAATTAAATCAGGTTTTCGCCCATGATAAAAAATCCCGGGACTGGCTGGCGGCGGCCACTGATGCTGAAATCCGGGAGCAGGCGGGCAAACTTTCCCGCTTTGTGCCGATGGCAACCCCGGTTTTTGACGGCATCGGCGAAGAGCGTTTAAAAGAGTGTCTCGAAGCTGCCGGCCTGCCGCGCAGCGGCCAGGTAACCCTTTATGACGGGCGTACCGGTGAAGCCTTTGAGCGCCCGGTAACCGTCGGTTATATGTATATCCTGAAACTGCATCATCTGGTTGATGACAAGATGCATGCCCGCTCAATCGGGCCTTATTCACTGGTTACCCAGCAGCCTCTGGGCGGTAAAGCCCAGTTCGGCGGCCAGCGTCTGGGAGAGATGGAGGTCTGGGCCCTTGAAGCCTACGGCGCGGCTTATACCCTGCAGGAATTTTTGACGGTTAAATCGGATGATGTCGCCGGACGGACCCGAATGTATGAAGCAATTGTTAAAGGTAAGCAGACTTTAGAGTCCGGTCTGCCGGAATCCTTCAATGTTTTGGTTAAAGAACTCCAGAGCCTTTGTCTGGATGTTGAATTGGAGGAGGAGAAATCATGAGAGACGTTCTAAGTTTTTATCAAAAACCTAAAGACGCGGTTAAATTCAGTTCGCTGCAGATTAAACTGGCCTCGCCGGAGAAAATCCGGAGTTGGTCTTTCGGTGAAGTAAAAAAACCGGAAACCGTGAACTATCGGACCTTTAAGCCGGAGCGCGACGGTTTGTTCTGCGCTAAAATTTTCGGGCCGGTCAAAGATTTCGAATGTAACTGCGGTAAATACAAGCGCATGAAACATCGCGGCATCGTCTGCGAAAAGTGCGGAGTTGAAGTAATTCAGTCCAAGGTGCGCCGGGTCCGTATGGGTCATATTGAACTGGCGACTCCGGTCGCCCATATCTGGTTTCTGAAAAGTCTGCCGAGCCGGATCGCCCTCTTGCTGGATAAAACCCTGAAGGATGTGGAACGGATTCTCTATTTTGAGAATTATGTGGTCCTGGACGCGGGGGAGGCGGACGAGATTGTCGTCGGCCAGCAGCTTTCCGAAGATGAATTTCTCCTGCTCGATGAGAAATACGGCTCGAGCATTCGCTGCGGTATCGGGGCGGAAGCGGTCAAGGAGATGCTGGAAAAGGTCGATCTTGAGGGCGAACGTCTGAGTCTGCGCGAAGAGATGGTGACTACCGGCTCCGAAGCGAAAAAGAAAAAGATCGCCAAACGGTTGAAAGTAATCGATGATTTTATAAAATCAGGTAACCTGCCGCAGTGGATGATAATGGATGTAATTCCGATCCTGCCGCCGGATCTGCGTCCCCTGGTGCCGCTTGACGGCGGCCGCTTTGCGACTTCCGATCTTAATGATCTCTATCGCCGGGTTATCAACCGCAATAATCGTCTGAAACGTTTGATTGAATTAAAGGCCCCGTGGATTATCATCTGTAATGAAAAACGGATGCTGCAGGAGGCGGTTGACGCCCTCTTTGACAACGGCCGCCGCGGCCGGGCGATCAGTGGCGCCAATAAACGGCCGCTGAAATCCCTCAGCGATATGCTGAAAGGGAAACAGGGTCGTTTTCGTCAGAACCTTTTAGGTAAACGGGTCGATTACTCCGGACGTTCGGTTATCGTGGTCGGGCCGGAGCTGCGTCTGCATCAGTGCGGGCTCCCGAAAAAGATGGCTTTAGAGCTCTTTAAGCCTTTTATTTACAATAAACTGCTCGAACGTAACTATGTGACCACCATTAAGAGCGCCAAAAAGATGGTTGAGCTCGAAAAATCCGAGGTCTGGGATCTTTTGGAAGAAGTCATTACCGAACATCCGGTTATGCTCAACCGGGCCCCGACTTTGCATCGATTGGGGATTCAGGCTTTTGAACCGGTATTAAGTGAAGGCAAAGCGATTCGTCTGCATCCGCTGGTCTGTAGTGCCTATAACGCTGACTTTGACGGTGACCAGATGGCGGTACATGTGCCGCTTACGGTTGAAGCCCAGACTGAGGCCCGGGTTTTGATGATGTCGACCAATAACATCCTCTCTCCGGCTAATGGCCGGCCGGTAATTATTCCGACGCAGGATATTGTTTTGGGGATCTACTGGCTGACCCGGGAACGGCCGTTCGCGCTGGGGACCGGGATGAGTTTCAGCTCGCCGGAAGAGGTTTTGATTGCCTATGATGCCGGCTGTGTCCACCTTCAGGCTGAAATCAAGGTTCTGCTCGATGGGGAATTGGTTGATACGACCGTGGGCCGGGTGCTTTTGTATGATATTGTGCCGGACGAGATTCCCTTCGCCTCTTATAACGAGAATTTGACCAAAAAGACTATTTCCCGCCTGTTTGAGAATATTTATCTCAAAGCCGGGGATAAAAAATCGGTTATCTTCGCCGATCAGATTAAGAACTTAGGTTATAAAATTGCAACCCAGGCCGGAATTTCAATCGGGATTGATGATCTTGAAATCCCGGAATCCAAATCCCGTCTGATTGAAGAGGCCAATGAAAAAGTCCGCGAGATTGAGCGCCAGATCAATAACGGTCTGATTACCTCGGGTGAGCGTTATAACAAACTGATTGATATCTGGTCGAAAACCACCGACGAAGTTGCCAATGAGATGATGGCGACGATCAGTAAAGAAGAGATGTTTGATGAAACCGGGGCGGCTCAGGTAGTTAAATCCTTTAATTCGGTCTTTATGATGGCCGATTCCGGGGCGCGGGGCAGTCAGCAGCAGATTCGGCAGCTTGCCGGGATGCGGGGCCTGATGGCAAAACCCTCAGGTGAGATTATTGAAAACCCGATTCTGGCCAACTTCCGCGAAGGTCTGAATGTTCTGCAGTATTTTGTCTCCACCCACGGCGCTCGTAAGGGTCTGGCGGATACGGCATTGAAAACCGCGAACTCAGGTTACCTGACCCGGCGGCTGGTTGACGTGGCGCAGGATGCGGTGGTTTCTGAGATCGACTGCGGCACCCTGGACGGTATCTATGTGACTCCGCTGACTGAAGGCGGAGAAGTAATTGAAAGTGTGGCCTCACGGGTATTGGGCCGGGTTGCGCAGGAAGACATCGTTTCGCCGTTGACCGGTGAAGTTATTGTCGAAGCCGATCAGGAGATAACTGAAGATCTGGCCCAGAAGATTGATGCTTCCGGGCTTGACCGGGTGCGTATTCGTTCGGTTTTGACCTGTCAGTCGAAAAAAGGGATCTGCGCTTATTGTTACGGGCGTGATCTGGCCCGGGGCCGGATTGTTAATATCGGTGAATCGGTCGGCGTGATTGCCGCCCAGTCAATCGGTGAGCCGGGAACCCAGCTGACGATGCGGACTTTCCATATCGGCGGAACCGCTTCAAGTGCGGTCGAGCAGTCTTCCCTGGAGTCCAAACTCGGCGGTACAGTAAAATTTGTCAAACTCGACACTGTGCGTAATCGTGATGGCCGCCTGGTGGTGATGAATCGTAATGGTGAAATCGCGATTGTCGATAAAAACGGTGAAATTAAAGAGCGCAACAAGATTGTTTTCGGGGCTATGCTGCTGGTTGAAGAGGGCGCTGAAATTAAACCGGGCCAGCTGCTGGCGGAGTGGGATCCTTTCTCAATCCCGACGATTACCGCGGTCAGCGGCCGGGTTAAATATGGCGATATTATTGAAGGGGTTACCTTTACCGAGCAGGTCGATCAGCAGACCGGGATGTCGCGGCGGGTTGTCAGTGAATCCCGGAGTGCCGACTTAAGACCGCGCTTGTCGATTAAAGATGAGAAGAACCGGACGATGAAGGTCGGCGA
>WFRP01000321.1 GCA_015486505.1 Pseudomonadota bacterium
AACAATTGCATCCGCAGTAGCAGCATCAATCCCCCGGCAGTCCTCAATCAGACGCACCGCGGCTTTTTCTTCGGCATCAACCCCGTAGCGGGCAAATGAAACTACGGCATTAAAATGTTTTGTCGCAAGATCATCACTGACATCTTTAAGATCATCAAGCATCTGACAAGCAATTCCAAGCCGCCTTAACCCTTCCGCAACCTTTGCTGAAATCTCATTGTGACCGGTTTCAAGTCCGGCGACAAGATCAAGTGTTGCCCGGAAAAGCAGACCGGTTTTAAGGTGGTGAACTTTTTTTACGATCTGCTCCGGGGTTGGAATTATAACTTTATCAAGGGATTCCTCTTCATGTTCTTCAAGACCGCTCGGAGTTAAGACGGTCATCACAATCCGGGATAATTTTTCTACCTGAGCCAGTGATAAATTACCCGCCGCCAGTTCGGCCGCCGCCAGGTTTGAGATTATCCGATCCGCCGTCATAATTGTCATAACTGAACGAAAACGACTGCCGGAACCGGTCAAAGCAAAGGGAATAACCTCTTTAAACTCATCGTCAAGCAGATTGTCACAGCCGGTAACCAGAGCCCGCAGACATTGACTGACCCGGGCGTAAAAAAGTTTCTGCCCGGGAGTAAGTGCCAACGGCTCAGTACATACCTGGAAGAAAATTGAAAAGAGATTACGCTCCATCTTCAGCAGATCTTCGGAAAACGGGCGCAAGGGACAGGCATCTTTCAATATAGATTCAGCCGCTGTATGAAAGCTCCGTACCACCTGCATCTGCAGAGTGTAAGCCTCACGCCACAGAGGCCATTTCATTAAAATATCTTTTTCACTCTCCACATTCATTCTCCTTTTACGGCTGACCAAACTGAAATGTAACCGGAAAAACGGGCCGGTTTCTCGACGTCTTCAAAACCGCATTCAGTTATCAAACCATTAAGCTTGCCATCAATGTTTTCTTTTATCTCAGGCTGGCGAAAGAGTAACCAGGCACCCAGGGAAAGGGCCCAGCCCAGTTTTGTGTACGGGACATCCATATCTGCAATAATTATCCGGCCGCCGGGTTTTAAAACCCGATAAATCTCCTGCAGGCAGCGTTTTTTAAGCTCAAAGTGGACATGATGAAAAAAAAGCGCCGAACTTACGGCCGCAAAAGTCGCAGCCGGAAAAGGGAGTTTCTCCGCCAAGGCGGTCTGATAAGTACAGTTTTGACTTCGACGTTTGCGATCGGCCACTGCAATCATGGTTGTCGAAGCATCGATACCAATCACAGTTACATCCGGATGACTTGCAGCAATGGCTGCCGTCAGCAAACCGGTACCGCAGCCGACATCCAGGACTGAACTCCGGGCCGGAATTTTAATATATTTTGCGAGCCATTGGTTTAACCGCTTTTCCTGACCCAATGTAACCAGCGGTTGAACCAGGTCATAAACAGAAGCAGCTTTAACCAATACCCGTCCATCAGTAACAAGGGACAGATTTTCTTGCTTTAATGTAGACATAATCAACCGTGATATACTCGTAAAAAGTTCCGGGACGGCTAAGTAATAATTTCAATTCCAAGAAACATTACCAAGTTTTCGTTGCATTTTCATAGACCTTAATGTAACTCTTAAAATTCAGAATCAGACCTTAACATAGAAACTTAAAAATTGTCTTTTTTAATTTACCAATTAGATAGGTATGATTTTCAAGAAAAACATAAGCCGAATTGTTGAACTTGCCGGCAACCCCCAACCTTACAAAAACAGGTTTATAACACTCATCTTAAATGAGGTATTTTTCCTGGCCATTGCCCCGTGGCTCCTACTTTGGCCGGCACAACTATTCCTGAAACACTTAATCCCCGAAATCAAGATTACAATACCATATTATATGGATAACTTCCTGGCCGGCAGCTTTATTCTATTGGGTTCAGGTCTTTCACTATGGAGTGTAGCAGTACAGTGGTCGCAGGGTCAGGGAACCCCTTCACTCAAAGTTCCCACCCGGAAACTGATAATTTCCGGGCCCTACCGCTGGACGAGAAACCCGATTCAAATGGGTGCCGGCTTATATATTTTCGGAATCGGCATCTGGTATGATGGTATTTTGACCGGCGGGCTCGCGGCGCTTGTCGGCCTTACTCTCGGCATTCTCTATATCAAGCTAATTGAAGAACACGAACTTGAGTTGCGCTTCGGAAAAAACTATCTTGAATACAAGCGGAAAACTCCCCTTCTGTTTCCCGGGCACAAACCTGATTACTAATGGTTTGCGCGATGGACAGCTCATTTTATATAAAATCAAAGTAACTAAAAAGCATCATATTTTGTATGATTTCAGCAAATTATGGGGGCATAGCCCGATTCTCCGCTCGAAACCGGGATTGTGTACCCTGAATTTACGGGTTAGCTGAATAGTTACAAATCAAATAAAAAAGCGGGCCCCGGTTGATCCAGGGCCCGCTTTCTTAAATTTTTAACTAATTGTCACTATTACTTCGCCACACAAAAAAAGACTACTTATCAGTTTTATCCTCTTCTGCAGTTTCATCTTTACTGGATTCGTCCACTTCAGGTTCGACCGCGGCGGTTTCGGTATCTGCAGCAACCACTTCAGTTTCAACGGCTTCTTTAACTTCGGCTCCGTCAGCTTTAAGCTCGGCTTCGACACCGGCCTTGACCTGCGCTTCAACACTAGTCGGCTGCTCAATTTCAGCGACTTCTTCAGATGCGGCGGCCGGCAGTTCATCGGTAACAAAACGGACGAAAGTCATGGGCGCCTGATCAACAAAGCGAATCCGTGATTTAATCAGACGGGTATAACCGCCCGGACGATCAGCAAAACGCGGGGCAATCTCATCAAAAAGTTTCTGTACCAGTTGATGATTATTCAGAAACTTATAAGCCTGACGCCGCGCGTGCAAAGTGCCTTTTTTCCCTAAAGTGACCAAACGATCGGTTACCCGGCGCAACTCTTTAGCGCGGGCATCAGTCGTCTCAATATGTTCGTGTGTAATCAAGGCCGCAGCCAAGGATCGGAACATCGCTTTCTGGTGGCTTGAACTGCGCCCCAGGCGCCGACCGGATAATCTATGTCGCATTGCTCTATTCTCCTTACAATAGCAAAAAGTAACCAGGATTAATTAAACCAAAGTTCTGGTCACTCATCGTAATCGTCACTCATAACTTTCTTAATCATCTCAGCATTTTTCGGGTCAAAATCCGGCAGGGACATACCCAGGGAAAGACCCATGCTGGTCAGGATTTCTTTGATTTCCAACAGAGATTTACGACCGAAATTCTTCGTCGTCAGCATCTCCGATTCACTTTTCTGCACTAACTCGCCAATCAGGTCAATCTCGGCATTTTTCAGGCAGTTTGCCGACCTTACCGACAATTCCAGTTCACTGACATTGCGATAGAGGTTCTCATTTATGACCTCTTTCTCTTCAACTTCCTCGACTTCAACTTCAGCCGGCTCGATATCTTCATCAAAATTAATGAAAACCGCCATCTGATCTTTAATAATCTTCGCCGAGTAAGCCAAAGCATCGGCCGGACGCACCGTTCCGTCAGTCCAAATCTCAATTGTCAACTTGTCAAAATCGGTCTGCTGGCCCACCCGGGCATTGGTAACGACATAATTAACTTTAGTTACCGGCGCAAAAATCCCATCGAGCAGAATCGTACCGATCGGATATGACTGCTGGTCACCTATCATCGCGGCCGGTATAAAACCTTTACCGGTCTGTACTGTCAGAGCCATTTTCAAGGTGGCGTCACTCTCCAGGGTCGCGATATGGTGATCGGGGTTTAAGATTTCGACATCCTGATCCACGATGATATCCCCGGCGGTTACAATTCTCTTGTCACTGCCCTTGGCATCGATATACACGGTTTTCGCGTGTTCACTATGCATCTTTAAGGAGACTCCCTTAAGATTTAAGGAGATAATCGTAACATCTTCCTGAACTCCGGGTATTGAAGAAAATTCATGGCTGATTCCATCAATCCGGTAGGATGTTATCGCGGCTCCCTGCAGTGATGAAAGGAGAACCCGCCGCAAGGCATTGCCCATGGTAATGCCGTAACCCCGCTCCATCGGTTCAACCACAAACTTACCATAAGTCGGAGTTAAAACACTCTCATCGCAGACAACTTCATTCGGCTTAATCAGCTCACGCCAGTTCTTATAAATCAGAGACATATATTCTACCAATAGGGTTTAACGGGAATAAAATTCAACGATCAGCTGTTCATTGATCGATTGCGAGATATCCTCACGTTTGGGCAGAGCTTTAAGCACTCCGCGGCCCTTAGCTTTATCGACCTCCAGATACTCCGGCAGCGAACGCCGGGCGGCGGCGGCCAGGGCCCCCTTGATACGATCCAGCTTCTGGCTTTTTTCACAAATTTCGACAACATCATTAACGGCAACCTGATATGAGGGAATATCAACCCGTTTACCGTTTACCAGGAAATGGCCATGAGCAACCAGCTGCCGGGCTTCAGCCCGGGTATTGGTAAAGCCCATCCGGAAAACAACATTATCAAGACGCCGTTCAACCAGAATCAGGAGGTTCTCACCGGTTACCCCACGCTGGCGGTCGGCCTTGGCAAAATAGCTGCGAAACTGTTTTTCCAGAAGACCGTAGATACGACGTACCTTCTGTTTCTCACGCAACTGCATCCCATATTCAGTAATTTTTGTTCTTCGCTGTCCGTGCTGACCCGGCGCATAAGCCCGGCGGTCAAAGGCGCATTTTTCTGTGTAGCAACGGTCTCCCTTAAGAAACAGTTTAGCCCCTTCACGCCGACACTGCCGACAGACGGATTCTCTGTATCGTGCCAAATCTTCCTCCTTAAACTGATGCGGTATCAAAAACCGCATTTCCTGCGAAACCTTTCGGCCCGTTCCCCGGGATTACTCCGATAGTCGCAAATAAGTGTCCTGCGCAGAACATTTTCCGGTTTTGCAAACCTGAAAACAAGCTGTACGGCACTAAACTCTTCTCCGCTTCGGCGGGCGGCACCCGTTATGCGGAATGGGAGTAATATCTCTGATTACGTTAATTGTCATACCCACGCTCTGGATCGCGCGAATCGCGGATTCACGACCGGAACCGGGGCCCTTGACATGAACATCGACCGTGCGCATACCGTGATCCATTGCTTTCCTGGCCGCATCTTCCGCGGTCTGCCGCGCGGCAAACGGGGTACTTTTCCGCGAGCCCTTGAAACCGACAACTCCAGCGCTGGCCCAGGCAATCACATTGCCATGCGGGTCCGTGAAACTGACCTTGGTGTTATTGAAGGTCGCCAGTACATAAGCGATACCTGCCGGAACATTTTTTTTGACCCGGCTTTTACCGGATCTACCTTTCGGATTTGCCATTTTTCCTCCTAGCAGCTTCAGGCAATATTACCCGCTACCAGTTAATTCTCAACTAAAATCAAGCTGTTCTTATAACTATCAACCTTTTTTCACCACCGGGCCCCGAGCCGGGCCTTTACGGGTTCGGGCGTTGGTTTTGGTCCGCTGTCCCCGAACCGGTAATTTACGCCGATGCCGCAAGCCCCGATAACAACCTATATCCATCAATCGTTTGATATTGGTGGTTATTTCGCGCCGCAGATCACCTTCAATCCGGTATTCGTTCTCAATTTTATCACGAATGCGGGCAAGCTGTTCATCATTCAAGTCGTCACTTTTGGTGTCAGGGTCAACCTCGACCTCTTTAAGGATTTTCTCAGAACGACTGCGGCCAACGCCATAAATATAGGTCAGGGCGATGACAATTCTCTTATTTCGGGGTAAGTTCACCCCTGCGATTCTGGCCAATGGATTCTCCTTCTAGACTTACAATAATTTATCAACCCTGCCGCTGTTTGTGTTTCGGGTTCTCACAAATAACCCGGATAACACCACGACGCTTTATTACTTTGCACTTGTCACAAATTTTTTTCACTGATGCTCGAACCTTCATTCCGCTCTCCACTTATAGTTTTAGCTGACTTGAATCAGCTACCGGGACCGATACGTTATCCGGCCGCGACTCAAGTCATATGGAGATAACTGAATCGTCACCTTATCTCCAGGCAAAATCTTGATGAAATGCATTCTCATTTTTCCCGAGATATGGGCTAATACACGATGTCCATTCTCCAGGTCAACCCGAAACATTGCATTGGGAAGGGTTTCAACCACAGTCCCTTCAACCTCAATGACATCTTCTTTATTTGACATCTTTATCTTCCACTATAGTTACGTTCATCCAGCTTTTTTTTGCTAAATCCGACTTAATATTTCCGGCCCGTCATCGGTAATCGCAATCGTGTGTTCAAAATGAGCTGAAAGCTTGCGGTCAACCGTCACTGCCGTCCAGCCGTCATCCAAAACCTGAACCGCATAAGCACCCATATTCACCATCGGCTCTATTGCCAGAACCATACCCGGTTTAAGAGTTAAGCCGGTACCGGGTTTACCGTAATTCGGTATCTGCGGCGGTTCATGCAGTTCGGTGCCGATGCCATGCCCGACAAAATCCCGAACCACGCTGAAACCGTGGGCTTCGGCATGTTTCTGCACACTATGCGAAACGGTATAGAGTTTTTCCCCGACGACCGCACAGTCGATAGCGATATTAAGTGACTCTTCGGTAACCTGCATAAGCCGGCGCGCGGCCCTGGCGACTACCCCGACCGGAACTGTGATTGCGGCATCACCATAATAACCATCAAGACAGACGCCGACATCGATACTTACGATATCCCCCTCTTTCAGCTTACGCTTTTTCGAGGGAATGCCGTGAACTATTTCATGGTTGATTGAGGTACAAAGGGTTGCCGGAAAACCGGCATACCCCTTAAACGCGGGCCGGGCCCCCTGTCGCAAAATCTCGTCTTCAGCTATTTTATCCAGCGCCGCCGTAGTAACTCCGGGCGCAACACTCTTTTTGACCAGCTGCAAAACTTGAGCTACCATCAAATTGGCAGCTCTAAGTTTCGCTATCTCACGTTGTGAACGTAACGCTATCATCCATTTATAACAGCCATAATTGCTGTATAAATTTCATCCGGACTCCCGGTCCCGGGTATCGACCGCAACAGAGATCTGGAACTGTAAAAGTCGATCAAAGGCGCCGTCTGTTTATGGTAATTTTCAAGACGAACCTTAATCGCATCCTCTTTATCATCATCCCGCTGATAAAGTTTTGCGCCGCAGAGATCACAAACACCGTCAACTTTGGCAGGATTGAAAATCTTGTGAAAACTGGCGCCGCAGGTACACATCCAGCGACCGGTCAAACGGGCAAGAAGATCAGCGTCCGGCACTTCTATACTGACAACATGGTCAATCTTACGGCCGCTCTTCTCCAACATCTCGGCTAAAGAGGCCGCCTGGTCTACCGTCCGCGGAAAACCATCAAGGATAAAACCTTTAGCGCAGTCATCTTCTTTAAGGCGATCATCAATGATGCCGATTACGACGGAATCCGGCACCAATTGACCGGCATCCATATATTTTTTCGCCTCGACCCCCATTGCCGTACCGTCTTTTACCGCGGCCCGGAGAATATCACCGGTTGAAATCTGCGGAATCTGCAAAGCGTCAATCATCTTCTTCGCCTGGGTTCCTTTGCCTGCCCCGGGAGGTCCTAACAAAATCAAATTCATAATATTCTCCTTTATAATATGTCTTAAGATCAAACAAAAGATCAAACAAAACCTGCAAAAAAAACAACTAACCTTTAACGATTTTTCTTGCCGCCGGCCTTTTTCATCAAACCTTCATAGTTGCGGGACATCAGATGCGACTGAATCTGCTGAATCGTATCAATCCCGACTCCGACGACAATCAAAAGGGCAGTGCCGCCAAAAAAGAAAGGCACATTAAACTTGCCGATCAATAACATCGGCAACACGCAAACCACCGAAACATAAACCGCGCCCCAGAAGGTCAAACGAGTCAGAATTTTATCAAGATATTCCGCGGTCCGCTTACCGGGGCGAATCCCGGGAACATAACCGCCGAATTTCTTCAAATTATCCGCGACATCATCGGGTTTGAAAGTAACCGCAGTATAAAAGTAGCAGAAGATAAAGATCAAAATGACATAGACAATATTATATGAAATACTGCTCGGGACAAAGGCGGACGCAAATTTCTTCATTATCGGAATATCGATAAATCCCGCAATCGTCGCCGGAAACATTATAATTGATGAAGCAAAAATCGGCGGGATAACCCCGGCGGTATTAATCTTCAGCGGTAAATGGGTACTCTGGCCGCCGACCATACGCCGGCCCTGAACCCGTTTGGCATATTGAATCGGGATTCGTCTCTGGGCGATTTCGATAAACACGATTACGGCAAAGGTCACCACCATCAGAATTATTATCAGCAACATAACAAAAAGACTCATCTCGCCGGTCTTGATCAGGCGGATAGAGTTAATAACTGCTGACGGCCCCCGGGCGACAATCCCGGCGAAAATAATCAACGATATACCATTACCAATGCCGCGTTCAGTAATCTGTTCCCCGATCCACATAATAAACGCGGTACCGGTAGTCAGGGTAATAATGGTCAGGATTCTAAAACCCCAACCCGGAAACATAACCACCATTTCCCCGGCCGGACCCTGCATGCTTTCAAGTCCGACCGCAATCCCGAAACTCTGAATTACACTTAAAAGGATAGTGCCGTAACGGGTGTATCGGGTAATCTTGCGCTGACCGGCCTCACCCTCTTTCTTGAGGCGTTCCAAGGTCGGAACCACCATAGCCAGCAGTTCAATGATAATTGAAGCACTGATATAAGGCATAATCCCGAGCGCAAAGACTGATAATTTACTGAGCCCGCCGCCGGAAAACATATCAAACATACCGAGCAGGGTGCCTTTCGCCTGAACAAAGAAGGCCGCCAGCGCCTGTCCGTCAATTCCGGGAGTTGGAACATGGATTCCGACTCTATAGATAAAGAGAAGGAAGAATGTCCAACCCAAGCGGCGCTGCAACTCCGGGATATTACCGATATTCTCGATCCCCTTAAGCAAGCTCAGTCTCCTCCTCAACCTGACCGCCAGCCTGGCTGATTTTCTCTTTCGCGGTGGCACTTAAGGCTGTCACTTTAACCGTCAGTTTTTTATTCAGCAATCCGTTACCGAGAATCTTTATCCGCTCAATCCCGGCGTTCACCAGCCCCATCTCGGCCAGCGCCGCCGCATCAACAACCGCTCCATCTTCAAAACAGTTAAGCTGGTGGACATTAACAACGGCAAATTCTTTGCGGAAGATATTTGTAAAACCGCGCTTGGGTATGCGGCGCTGCAAGGGCATCTGCCCCCCCTCAAACCAGGGATGAATGCCACCGCCGGAGCGGGACTTCTGCCCTTTATGGCCGCGACCGGCGGTTTTATGGTAGCCGGACCCGATTCCCCGTCCGACTCTTTTTCTATTTTTTGCGGCTCCGCTATCGGCCGGCAATGAAGCTAAATCAACCATTTCACCCTCAATATTATGTCATCTTCCGGTTATTTTTTTGTAAGGATAAGTCTTAAATGATATTCGACTTAAAGAAATCTAGACTCTCTCCACATCAACCAGATAAGAGATTTTATTAATCATCCCCGTAATCTGCGGGGTTTCGGTCAAAGTTACACTCTGGCGGATCTTACGCAATCCCAAAGCCTCAGCCGTACGCTTATGTTTAATAAGACGACCGGCACAACTTCTTTTCAATGTTATCTTAACGCTACTCATTTTTTTAAGCTCCAGTTTACCGCTCCGGTGGATTAATTCTTTATCGGTATTACCGAGAGATGCAACTCGTAAATAAGGCTTCCAGGCTACATATTAAGTGTGACCGGTTTATTACGATTACGTGATACCTGCTCCGCGCTCTGCAACTGCGACAATCCTTCGAGGGTCGCCCGTACAGCATTATGCGGGTTATTGGACCCGATACATTTAGTCAAAATATCCTTAATGCCGACCGATTCAAGCACCGCGCGGACCGCGCCGCCAGCAATAACTCCAGTACCGGGTGAAGCCGGCCGCAACAGCACTTTACCGGCGCCATAATTACCGACAACCTGATAAGGGATGGTATTCCCGACCAGGGGAACCTCAATCATCTGACGACGGGCCGACTCGGTTCCTTTGCGTACAGCTTCCGGCACCTCATTTGCCTTACCAAGGCCGAAACCTACCTGGCCTTTACCATCGCCGACCACGACCAGAGCGCTGAAACTGAAACGCCGTCCACCCTTGACAACTTTAGCAACCCGGTTGATCTTGACCACCCGTTCAGTTACTTCATCTTCAAATCTGGGCCTTTCCAAGCCACACCTCCATTAGAACTGTTGTAATATATAAAGTCTTCTCAGGATAAAACCGGTTCCGGATAAAACCGGATTCAGCCTAAAATTTTAGTCCGCCTTCCCGAGCCGCGTCCGCAAGTTCCTTGATTCGTCCGTGGTAAATAAAACCATTTCGGTCAAAAGCCGCATCCTTGATCTCCAATGCGAGCAAACGCTCGGCAATCAGACGGCCAACCTCTTTCGCGGCTTTACAATTACCACCATAACCGACGGCAAAACCTTTCTCTTTACTGGAAGCCGAAGCCAGAGTTTTTTGACTTTGATCATCGATTGCCTGAACATAGATATTCCTGGAAGATCTGAAAACCGAAAGTCTGGGACAGGCGGCAGTGCCGTTAATCGTCCCCCGGATCTTACGCTTTTTCTTCTCGCGGATAACTCTTTTTCTCTTAATTGAATTCACGTTCCTACCTCTATACTAGTGCGGGTCGATTACTTCCCGGTTTTACCGGCTTTACGAATGACATGCTCATCAAGATACTTGATACCTTTACCTTTGTAAGGCTCAACCTGACGAAATGCTCTGATATCGGCAGCGACCGCCCCGACCAACTGCTTATCAACACCCTCGACCTTTACCATCTCCCGTTCGACCGAAATTGAGATATTTTCAGGAATCGGGTAATCAATCGGATGCGAATAGCCTAAGGCCAGATTTAAAACCTTGCCTGAGACATTAGCCTTGTAACCAATCCCGTTAATAACCAGAGTTTTACTGAAACCTTCATGAACTCCGGTAACCATATTGGCAATCAAGGCCCGCATCAAACCATGGAATGCCCGGGATCTGCGATCCTCGGAAACCCGGGTGACGTTAACAGTCCGACCGTCGATTTCCACACCCACACGCTCAATCAGCGTCTGCTGCAGACTGCCCTTTGGCCCTTTAACTTTTACCACATTACCGTCCACGGTAAGTTCAACCCCCTGCGGCAATGTGATCTCCATCTTTCCAATTCGAGACATCTTTTATCTCCACAAATCTATTAAGACAACTTACCAGACAGAGCAGATATATTCACCACCGACATGCAGTTTGGCGGCTTTTTCGCCCGTGACCACACCTTTTGAGGTCGAAAGGATACTGGTTCCCAGTCCATTACGAACCACCGGAATGGACTCATGGCTGACGTAATTACGCAGACCGCTGCGACTCTCACGCCGGATTCCGTTGATTACCGGACGATCCTGTTCATCATACTTCAAGTAAAGACGCAAAGTTCCAAACCCGTTATCACCGGTCAAAACCTTAAAATTCCTGATATAGCCTTCTTCCTTAAGGATATCCGCCAGACTCTGGTTCATCTTGGTCAAAACGACATCAACTTTTTCAAATTTGGCCATATTCGCATTGCGAATCCTGGTCAACATATCAGCGATCAAATCGGTTGCCGACATTCTTCTCACCTTCTACAAAAATTTATTACTGAATTAAAAATCTCAGTGAACTACCAACTGGATTTAATTACACCCGGAATGTCTCCACGTAAAGACAAAGTCCGAAAACAGATCCGGCACATATCGAATTTACGATAGTAACCGCGCGGCCGACCGCATAACGGACAGCGGTTATATTCACGTACTGCAAATTTCTTCGGCCGTGACGCTTTGACCATAATTGACTTTCTAGCCATCTAACAACTCCTAAGCTGTCGTAATCTAAACTTTATATATCAAAGAGATTTCGGTAAATAATTATTTTCTGAACGGAAAGCCGAACAGGGTCAACAACTCACGCCCCTCTTCATCATTTTTAGCGCTGGTTACAATCGCGATGTTCATACCCTTGACCGTATCGACATTTTCCAGATCGATCTCCGGGAAAACCACCTGATCACGAAAGCCTAAAGAGTAGTTGCCGCGGCCGTCAAAAGCCTTGGCGGAAATTCCCTTAAAATCGCGAACCCGAGGCAATGTAACCGTAATCAGCCGTTCGAGAAATTCGTACATCGCATCACGACGCAAGGTCACCATGCAGCCAATCGGCATTCCTTCACGCAACTTGAACTGCGCGATCGACTTCCGCGCTTTGGTAATCACAGGTTTACGTCCGGTTATGGCTGCCATTTCGGTTACAGCTGAATCCAGAATCTTGACATTTTGCACAGCCGCACCCAATCCCATATTGACAACGACTTTTTCAAGCCGCGGGATCTCCATGACATTACCATAGGCAAAACGCTTGCGCATGGCCGGGATTATTTCCTGCTGGTATTTTTCCTTAAACAAGCCCATCTAGCATTACCCTCCGGAACCAACTATTTGTCAAAAAGTTCTTCGCACTTTTTACAATAGCGAACCTTACTGTTATCTTCCATTTTGCGCACGCCGTACCGTACCGGCTTATCACATTTATCACAAAAGAGCATAACATTAGAGCGGTGGATAGAGGACTCTTTTTCGATAATTCCGCCTTGAGTCTGATCCATCCCCGGTTTAGTGTGCCGTTTTACCAGGTTCAGTTTTTCCACCACAACCCGGTCTTTTGCGTGCAGCACTCTCTTTATTTTACCGCTTTTTCCTTTATCTTTCCCGCCGATGACCATTACTTTGTCATCTTTTTTAAGCCGCATCATTGGCAAACTCCAAATAATTTATTTCGCCGTTTCCGGTTTCCGCTTAAATCCGCTTACAGAACTTCCGGAGCCAGAGATATAATCTTCATAAAATTTCGCGCCCGCAGTTCTCGGGCTACCGGGCCGAAAATACGGGTTCCAACCGGCTCATTCTGGGCGTTGATAATTACGGCTGAGTTGCAGTCGAACTTAATATAACTACCGTCGGCCCGGCGCACTTCTTTCGCCGTGCGGACAATAACCGCTTCCAGGACTTCACCTTTTTTCACCTTGGAATTAGGCAGGGCCTCCTTAACCGAGACCTTGACAACATCACCGACTCGCGCGTAACGCCGTCGTGAGCCCCCCAAAACCTTGATGCACAACATCTTTTTAGCCCCGGAATTATCCGCCGAATCCAGAAGCGTTTCAACCTGTATCATCTTAATTTCTCCCGTGTAACACTTTCTCTATCAATTGCGAATCGCAATTATTTAACAGCCTGTACAACAATTTCACTTACACGCCAGCACTTATCCTTACTCAAAGGGCGACACTCGGTAATGGTAACGGTATCACCGGCCGCACATTTATTTTCGGGATCATGGGCCTTATACTTTTTACTTTTGCGAATATACTTTTTATAAGTAGGGTGTTTTACCTTGGTCGAAACCTCGACAACGACGGTTTTATCCATCTTGTCACTGGTTACATTGCCAACCATAATCCGTTTATTTCTCTGGCCGTTATTCTGCATGGCTCATCCTTATCCTTACTGCTTCAATTTTGCGTCAAATGCGAAAACAAATCCGCTTACTCTTTACCCTCAACCGGCTTTTTTCAGTTGACTGATCCTGGTCAAAACCCGAGCCCGGTCTTTTTTCGTCCGACCCAGTTTTGCCGTATCCTGAAGCTGGCTGATGCTTTTCTGCAAGCGTAAATTGAAAAGTTCCTGAGAAAGCTCAGCCACCTTTTCCTGCAGATCTTCAACATTGTTAATTTCGTTTAATTCGCTCATCTTCATTACAGCTATACCTCTCGACTCACAATTCTGGTCTTGATCGGCAGTTTATTGGCAGCCAGCCGTAAGGCCTCATTAGCTACTTCAGCGGAAACCCCTTCCATCTCATAAAGAATCCGGCCGGGTTTGACCACGGCTACCCATTCTTCAGGTGAACCTTTACCCTTACCCATCCGCACTTCGGCCGGTTTTTTGGTCATCGGCTTATCCGGGAAAACCCTGATCCAAACCTTTCCCCCACGCTTGATGTGACGATTAATCGCAATTCGCGCCGCTTCAATCTGACGATTGCTCAAGTGTCCGGCGACCAGCGCCTTGAGCCCGAAATCACCGAAGGATAAATTCGAGCCGCGCAAGGCAAGCCCACGATTCCGACCCTTCTGCTGTTTTCTATATTTAACCTTTTTTGGCATTAACATGACAATACCCCTGGCCCTTATAATTTTAGTAGCGAGTCAGCCCCTATAAAAAGCGACTCTTTATAATCCGTAATAAGATTCAAACTGACAAATCTCTTTACAGTGATTTTGCCGCCATCAGCTGTTCCTGCTTGCCGGCAACGATCTCACCTTTGAAAACCCAAACCTTAACCCCGATAATACCGTAAGTGGTATTGGCTTCGGCGACCCCGTAATCGATATCGGCCCGCAGGGTATGCAAGGGCACCCGGCCATCGCGATACCACTCGGAGCGGGCAATTTCAGCCCCGCCGAGGCGGCCGCCGACCGCAACCTTAATCCCCTGAACGCCAAGTTTCATCGCCATGCCGACACTCCGTTTAATCGCGCGGCGGAAGGCTACCCGACGTTCGAGCTGCAAGGCCACGTTTTCGGCAATCAACTGGGCATCGGTTTCCGGCCGTTTTACTTCATTGATATTAATAAAGATTTCACCTTTAACCAAACGGCTGAGATCTTTTTTCAAGGCTTCAATTTCAGAACCCTTTTTCCCAATGATAATCCCGGGACGTGCGGCGTAAATATTCACGCGAATTCGTTGGGCGGCCCGCTCAATCTCAATTTTTGAGATGCCGGCATGATACATCTTTTTCTTCAGGTATTTCTTAAGGCGCAGATCCTCATGCAAAAACTGCTTGTATTCTTTGTCTGCATACCAGCAGGAATTCCAGGTTTTAACAATTCCCAAACGCAAGCCGATCGGATTAACTTTCTGTCCCAAGACTCATCTCCTGCACTTTTTCAGTGCGTAAGCAATTAACCAAAATGTACGGTTCATTTAAAAGTTGAATTAGTGTTTTTAATAACGCTCATCATCCAGAATAACGGTAATATGGCTGGACCGTTTATTGATCCGGGTCGCCCGGCCCATAGCCCGCGGCTGAAAGCGCCGCATGGTCGGTCCCTCATCAACATAGGCCCGGCTGATATAGAGGGCATCAATATCCATATCCCCGCGCTGATCTGCATTGGCAACCGCAGATTCAACCAGTTTACGAATAGCCGGCGCGCACTTTTTCGGGGTCACCATCAAGGTATTGATGGCATCTTCGACATCCATCCCTTTAATCATATCCGTAACCAGACGCGCTTTGCGCGGCGCCATCCGGTAATGTCTCAGTTTAGCCTTAACTTGCATGGTTTCAATCCTTAATCTGTTAGCTGCTATTCTATTTACGAACTTTGGACTTTTTATCGGAAACATGCCCGTAATAAGTTCTGGTCGGCGAAAATTCACCCAGTTTATGACCGACCATCTCTTCAGTTATAAAGACCGGAATAAATTTCTTACCATTATGCACGGCCATGGTGTAACCGACCATTTCCGGGAAAATAGTTGAACGTCGCGACCAGGTTTTGATCGTTTTGTTATTACTGTCAACAAGCTTATCCACCTTATCAAGCAGATGCTGATCGACAAAAGGTCCTTTTTTAATTGAACGTGCCACTTTGCGGTCTCCTGTTTCAACTGGTAGCTGAACTGCTAGTTCAAACTTTTACATCCTATTTCCACAGGCTTAAGTAATAACTTAAAGCCTGCCGTTACTATTTCTTCTTCCGTCTCTTAACGATATCTTTATCCGTGGACTTATTGTTCCGGGTCTTATGGCCCTTGGTCGGAACCCCCCAGGGGGTAACCGGATGCCGGCCGCCGGAAGACTTACCTTCACCACCGCCGTGCGGATGATCAACCGGGTTCATCGCGACCCCACGAACTTTCGGCCTCAAGCCCAGCCAACGACTGCGCCCGGCCTTACCGATTGAGATATTATCATGTTCGATATTACTGATCTGCCCCAAAGTCGCGCGACAGCGTTCATGGATATAGCGAACCTCACCGGAAGGCATTTTCACCTGAACCCGATGCCCGTCTTTGGCCATCAACTGGCCGTAGGTACCGGCACTGCGAATAAGCTGGGCCCCTTTGCCAATCTTCATTTCGACATTATGAATTATACTCCCCAGCGGCATATTTTTCAGCGGCAGACAGTTGCCCGGCTTGATATCAACATTATCACCGGACTCAACTCTATCTCCGACCTTAATCTCAAGCGGGGCCAGGATATAACGCTTCTCACCGTCGGCATACTGAAGCAAGGCAATCCGGGCTGAACGATTGGGATCGTACTCGATGGTCTTGACCTCGGCACTCATATCGTATTTATCGCGCTTGAAATCGATAATTCTATATTTGCGGCGGCCGCCGCCGCCGCGCCGCCGGACCGTGATACTGCCGGTGTTGTTACGCCCGGCCTTCTTATTCAGTGGTGCAAGCAGACTTTTCTCGGGCTGGTCACAGGTAATTTCATCAAATGAAGATGAAGTCTGAAATCTGCGGCCCGGTGATGTCGGATTATATTTTTTCAATACCATTTTTATAACCTCTCAGAGTAGCCCGTCCCCTAAAGCACCAGGCCTCTCTCTCAATTATACGCCTTCAAATATTTCGATCTTCTGTTCCGGCTGCAATGTAACTATGGCTTTTTTCCCATCCGGACGCTTACCCTGAATCCGGCCCACCCGCTTTTTCTTGCCTTTGGTCCGAATTGTATGTACATCTTCAACCTTCACCTTGAAAAGGTTCTCAACCGCCTTACGGATCTCAACCTTATTACTGGAGCGATCAACCGCAAAGGTACACTGACGGCTCATCTGATAAGCCAGCATGGTTTTTTCCGTCAGAATCGGGTAGCGGATAATATCATAGTATGTACTCGGTATCATTTCTGTAATGCTCCCTCAATCTTTTTCAGTGATTCATCCGAAAGAATCAGATAATCATATTTAAGCAGATCGTAGACATTAACCCCATTCTGATTTACCGCTAAGGCACCTTTAAGGTTCCGCGCAGAAAGAGTGAGTTCACGATTATCTTCAGCGACAAGCATCGCGCTTTTAACTGCGAAAGCAGCAAAAAGGTCGGCTATCCGTTTGGTTTTGATACTCTCAAGCGCAAAGTCCTGAACCACAAAAAGCTTGCCTTCCTGAAACTTCTGAGAAAGAACTGAAATCAAAGCCTGGCGTCTAACCTGTTTCGGCAGACTGTAGCCGTATTTCCGGGGCTTAGGGCCAAAAATCGTGCCGCCGCCCCGCCAGATCGGCGAACGACTGGTACCGGAGCGGGCCCGGCCCGTACCTTTCTGTCTCCAGGGCTTGGCGCTGCCGCCTTTAACCTTGGCCCGGTTTTTCACCGCAGCGGTTCCCTGACGCCGTTTTGCCAGTTGCCAGACCACCACATCCCGGACCAGATGTTCCTTGATCTCGGCATTGAAGACCGCGTCGGCAAGCTCGGTCTCAGCTACTTTCTCTTTTTGCAAATTATATACATCAACATTGGCCATATCATTTACTCCGATTCTTCCCGAGTCAGGAAATATCGCTAAACTCAGCTTACCTTTTTGATCGTCACCAGGCTGTTTTTTGCACCGGGCACGCCGCCTTTCACCATAATCAGCCCCTGCTCGGACTGAACCTGAACGACGGTCAGGTTCTTCACCGTCACTTTCCGATTACCCATTTGGCCCGGCATCTTTTTCCCCTTGATAATCCGACCGGGATAGGCCGAGGTCCCCACCGAACCACCGGATCTATGGTTTTTATGAGCCCCGTGGCTCGCGGGCTGCCCCCGAAAACCATAACGTTTCATAACCCCGGCATAACCTTTACCTTTGCTGTCGGCGGTAACCGTAACCAGATTGCCGATACTGAACATATCAGCCGTAAAAACATCTCCGGGTTTATAGGCGCCGTCATCTTCAACCTTAACCTCGGCCAAGTGGTAGAAAACACCTTTTCCAGCAGCTTTACAGTGCCCGATCTGGGCCTGATTCGCGCGGGCCATGTTTTTTTCGCCAAGGCCTAACTGGACGGCTTTGTAACCGTCTTTCCGGGCCGTCTTGACCTGCACTACTGTGCAGGGGCCGACCGCCAATACGGTTACCGGTACAAGCTCACCCAACTCATTGTAGAGCTGGGTCATGCCAACTTTTTTAGCTAATAATTCCTGTATTTCAGCCATTATTAAACCTTATTATCAACCTTATTATCAATCAATCCTGGATAAGGATTTCAACGAACCCTGCTGAAAAACCCGTTTGCCGTCTTTAAGCAAAGATCCTCTTAGAGTTTGATTTCAACATCGACGCCGGCCGAGAGATCAAGCTTCATCAAGGCATCAACCGTCTGCTGGGTCGGCTCAAGGATATCGATCAAACGATTATGAGTCCGAATCTCAAACTGTTCACGTGATTTTTTATTTACATGGGGCGAACGCAGTACGCAATATTTGTTGATTGCGGTCGGCAAGGCAATCGGCCCGGCAATAACCGCACCGGTACGCTTGGCCGTATTTACAATCTCGCCCACCGACTGATCCAGGGTTTTATGATCAAAACCTTTCAGCCGGATCCTGATTTTCTGACTCGCTATACTCATTTTTTACTTCCTCAATAGTTCCATCAATCCTGAAAATCTAGCAGGGATAACTACTCAATAATTTCGCTGACCACGCCGGCGCCGACGGTGCGGCCGCCTTCACGAATCGCGAAGCGGAGCTCTTTTTCCATCGCAATCGGGGTAATCAGTTCACCGACGATGGTGATGTTATCACCCGGCATTACCATCTCAACCCCTTCCGGAAGCTCAACCGTACCCGTAACATCGGTAGTCCGGAAATAGAACTGCGGCCGGTAGCCTTTGAAGAACGGGGTATGACGGCCGCCCTCTTCCTTGGTCAGGATATAGACTTCGGCTTTAAATTTGGTATGCGGGGTAATGCTGCCGGGCGCCGCCAGAACCTGGCCCCTGACAATCT
>WFRP01000322.1 GCA_015486505.1 Pseudomonadota bacterium
CCGATAATGCCGTAATGAAAAAGATCTTCCCGGGTCTGGGCCCGGCCATCGCGACCGGCCGGGGTGTGTCGGTTATAGAGCCGTTCGACAATGTGCTGAACCAATTTTTTATCGGTGGCCGTCAGCAGGGGTAAAACAGATCTTGTCATTATCTTAAAAACTTTCCTGTCATGGTTTATCGAATAAAAATAATTTTTTTCAAAAAAAATCGCAACTAATCACCTTTACCTTCTACCTCATTGTAACTATTCAGCTAAATTTCATTTTCCTTTTTCCGGAGGGGGCGGGGGTGGTTTTTCGTAAGCGGTTGCGGAAACGATTTCGTCGTTTTTCGGAAGCGAGCGGGAGCCCATTAGTACCTTACAGGTTATTTTCTTGTTTTTTTCGACAGCTTTTTTCAACTGTAAAAACAAGAAAATGTTCTGATAAGAGTACTTATTTGCGGGCCGCAAGGCTCCGTTTGGGTTGCGGGATTGTTCCCGCATTAGTACCTTACAGGTTATTTTCTGCACCAAAAAACAAGATTTAATAATCAGAAAATGTTCTGATAAGAGTACTTATTTGCGGGCCGCGAGGCCCTGTTTGGGTTGCGGGAGCTGTTCCCGCATTAGCATTGCAACTGTCTGAGCGTAAGCGAGTTTTGCATGCGCCCAACGGAAGTACCCTTGGGGTGCGGGCGAAGTGAGCGTAAGGAAAAACAGAAATCTTAACGCCTAGCGGAGAAAAGCCGCACCCGACCCCGGATTTGGCTGAATTTCACATTTCCCCATACCTTTATACTAAATAACCTCAATTGTAAATTACCGGAAAGTAAAAATTTTCAGTTTTTTTTGAAAATTAGATTTTTTCTTCGATAACTATTGACAAGAGCAATGCCGGGTAACGGATCCAGTGATTTTCAGGCTGAAGCTTCGGCTTTTTTAAGTCAACAATAGATAATCGGAGGTAGCAAAAATGAAACAGAGATTAAAAGAGATAATTGGCAAAAGGGTGTTTTTAAGTTTAATCGGAATTATCGGGCTGATGCTTATGATGACCGCCTGCAGCAGTCAACGGGCCGAGATAATCCCGCCTACCTGCCGGGAAGCGCTTGGCGACGGTTATTATAATCTGACCGATTATGAAGTTACGCAGCTGCTTGATGAAAATCTGGTTACAGATTGTGACTCCTGCCTTGAAAGTTGCTGGCTGCCGCTGATGGAAAGAGCGCTTACCGATAATCGCGCCATTCCGCATCGGCACATTGTCAAAGCGGTTAAGGTTTTCAATCAGAAGCAGTATGAAAAGTATTTTCATTTAGCTCTTTATCGCTATTTCAGCGATTTAAGCCGGGGCCAGGGCCAATACCGGGCGGTAGACCGCGAGCTTTTACGCAACTACTGTTCGCAGCTGGTCAAGGAATCTTTTACCCGACAGGATAAAAAGTTATCCCAGACTATGGAGTTGTGCCGGCGGCTTGATCCTGAGCTCTACAGCAAGATGTTCAGATAAATATCATTGTCGATCATGTAATTTAACCGATTAACCGCAACCTACAGGAGAAAATAATATGAATACTCTCAGTAAAAATCGACACGGCTGTTTCTCGTTCGCTTTGATGGTCTGGGCCGTAATGTCGGTCTTAAGTATCCCTTCAGTCGGTAAGGCCTCACTTATGAGCAGCTCAAGTCCGGACCGGGCCGTTCAGATTGCCAAAAAATCACGTTCGCGGGTTGAGCGCAGCGGCAACGAGGTTAAGGTTTCGTCGCAGGCGCTTTTTCAGGAATTTTCCGACCGGACCGTTGCTTTACAGGAGCTGCTCGACACCCGGAAACAGCTTGAAAGCGCCGGATTGCTGGATAAAGATGATCCCGAAGGCAAAGCCCGCCGGGCCCATATCAACGGCAAGATTCTGATGGAAGTCGGGAAATTGAAAAAATCCTGCGACGCCAATCTTGATACCCTTTTACGCTCGCTTGATCGTTTCGATGCCGCGGTTGCCGCCTCCCTGGTCGACAGCCAGGCGACCCGTTCGATTAACACCAATTATGAACTCGCGTTAAGCCGCTATATGAAAGATGAGAAAGTTCGCTTTAACGAAGCCTCAAAAAACGCGCAGCTGGCTTTGGAAGCCTATCAGGACGCTGAAACCCCGCGGGATAAAAAGAGAACCCTGCAACGCTATAACCGCATTAAAAGACGGCTGATGCAGGTGGAGCAGCGCCGTAAACTTTATGAAGCAAGAATCAAGGTCGCGGGAATGAATCAGAAGTTCGCCAATCTCGTGCGCGAGAAAATCAGAGCCGAAGGCAGTGATATCTCAACCCAGTTCCGTGATCTTTTAGCCAATCTCTATAATGTATTTGCCAAGATCACCCCGGTCGCCGAAGTCGGGGGCACAGGGACGCCGGAATTGATGGCCAATATGGGTTTCCCCAATGTTGAAGAGTTGCGCAACACGCTGGCAGTCGTCGGTGATGCCACCGATAAACTCGGCGGGGTCCTGGACGATATGGTTGACGATGTTCTCTCCGGCCTCGGTGAAATCCGGGTGGTTAATACCAATGGCATTAACAATGAAACCTTAAGTGTTGACGAAGAGATGGATTTTCTGCGCCAGGCCCGCCTGAACTGGCAGGAATAGGCCGGGAAAGCGAATTATTTAAGCGTCAATTACATCAATTAAAATAAAAGGTAAAAGGAGTAAGGAAATGAGAAAATTATTTTTACTGGCTACGGCCCTGGTTATGATTACGGTTGTCGGCGGTTTGCGGCCGGATTTCTGCGCGGCGCAATCTCTGTATGAATATTATGCCGATGCCTCCGCCGCCAGTCTCGATAAAGAGACCCGGGAAATGGGGTGTGAGCTTAAAAAAACCTTCAGTCAGAACAATATTCACTTAAATCAACAGAAAATCGATTTCGCCACCTATTTTACCAATCTTAAAAAAGCGGTTCTCTACGGCAATAAACTGTCGACTTACAGTCAATACCAGAAAGACCTCGATTTCGCCCGGGACAATGAGCTTTTCAAAGGGCTCCCGGCAACCAGCCAGGAGCAGATTTCGGGTAAGGAGCGACTTTCACGGAAAGAGTTTGTCGCGGAAAAATATGAGCGGACCAAGGACAATGTTGAAGATGAAATCGCGATCTATATCGATCTTTTAACCCTGTCGCTTGATGTCTGTGAATCGATGTCGGCCAATGATTTGAGCGGCTTTATTGAACTTAAGGAAAATCGGGCGCAGATTATGAAATGGCAGCAGAGTGAAGATTTTACCGCTTACCGGAAAAGAAGCGCCGATCTTGATCTGGCCTGGCCCGATATCGAAAAACGGATTGCCGCGCAATGCGCCATCTGGCAGGAGCGCCCGGCGGCGCCGAACGCGCCGATCATCAGTGCCGGCCTGGTTAATGCGCTGTAGTCAAAATCTAATGCGGGAACAGATCCCGCAACCCAAACAGGGCTTTGCGGCCCACACCCAAGGGCACTTCCGAGGGTCGCAAATAAGTACTCTTATCAGAACATTTTCTGATTATTAAATCTTGTTTTTTGGTACAGAAAATAACCTGTAAGGTACTAATCAATTTTTCGGGAAAGGGGATTTAAGATGCGGAAACATTTATGGCAAAATGATGGACGGCTGAAGACCGGCCGCATCAGCCTGATATTTTTTCTCTGCCTGCTCCTGGGCCTGGGACTGCTTTTCAACCTGCAAAAGCCGGTGGATAAGGCGCTGGTCGTGGTTAAACATATCTTTATCGCCAAGCCCGAATCCCGGTCCGCAGCCCCGGCCGCAAAGCCGGAAAAACCGGCCGTCAAACCGCAGGCAAAAGTTGTAAAAAACGAAAAGAAGGTCTTAAAGCCTGAAGAAACAACGCCGCAACCGAAACCTGTGCCGGTGAAAACAGTAGAGGCTGAACCGGTTAAAAATAAGGTTTCGCCCCCGGCGGCGCCGGATAAAGCGCAAACTGCCCGGAAAACGCAAACTGCTCAGAAATTGCAGGCTGAACCGAAAGTGCAGACTGTCCGGAAAGCGCGAACTGAACCGAAAGCGCAAAAAACCGTCCGGCAGGAGCCGACGGAAAAACCGGCTGTAACTGCCGCCGCTGAAACTGAAAACCGGAAAATCGCCAAATCCCGGGAACTCACCCCGGCCGCGGCCGAAAAAAAGTCTCCGGCGGCCCCGGCGGCAGCGGTAAAACCGGCGGCCCGCGAAGTGAAAACGGTGGCTAAAGTAAATCCTCGGCTGCCAAAAGAGCCGGCGGCAGAAAAGCCGGCGCTCACCCCTTCGCCGGCGGATATTCTGCCGGAAGAACTGGTGGTCGCGCCGCCTCTTCTGCAAGCTCCGGACTTACCGGCGGCTAGTCCCGCGAACCCGCCGGCGGTGACCCTTTTGACCAAAGCCCAGCTCCGGGTTCTGCAAACGGGACCGGCTCCGGCCGCCAAAGCGGTAAAAAAATCGGTTAAAACGGTTAAATTCGCGCCAATAAAACCTCTCAAAGTTAGGAAAACGTCCGCGACGGCCGCAGTCAAACCAGTTATAATCGCGAAAAACAGCAGTAAATTCAAGGCGGTTTCCACAAAAATTAAAGCAAAGCCTGAACCGGTAAAAGTGGGCGCGACTTCGGGGATTACGGTGGCAAAAAAAGAGTATAAAAAGCTGCATCACGCCTGGCGGGCCGCGGGTCATAGCGAGAAGGACGACGATCATATAATCCCTCTGCAGATCGAAAATCTTCGCGCCGCCTATGATCTTTTACAGATGAAAGCCGTGGTTATCAGAGCCGATGATAGTTGTATCGACCTGGCGGACGGTAGCCGGATTCCTCAGGCTGCACTCGATCGTTTTTCGACAACCGTGCTTCAGGTTAAAGACCCCTGGCAAAAGTGGGGGCCGCAGCTTAAAGCGGCGGGTTTAAGGCCCGGACAAAAATTCCAGGTTCGTTACTATCTCTACGATTTTGTCAGCCGCTCAATCTACGCCCGGGTTAACCAGGCTTACCGCTGGTCTTTGGCCCAAGGGCTGATTCAGGCGGAAACCCGGCCCGATGAGGTTGATGTTTTAGGGCGCACCTTTGTGATTAAACGTGCCGGCGGCGGGGCCTTCGGAGTTTTTGTGCCGTTGTCGCTGGAAACCGGCACCGGCCGTAAAGTGGCAATTGATCCGGTCTGTTTCGGTAACGCTCCCGATATAAATGCGCTACGTTCCGCCGGACTCATTTAATAAAAAAAGGGTAACTATTCAGCCAAATTTTACCCCCCTACCTTCTGGAGGGGGCGGGGGTGGTTTTTCGTAAGCGGTTGCGGAAACGATTTCGTTGATTTTCGGAAGCGAGCGGGAGCCCATTAGCATTGCAACTGTTTGAGCGTAAGCGAGTTTTGCAAGGCGGGCGCAGCGAGCGTAAGGAAAAACAGAAATCTTAACGCCTGGCGGAGAAAAACCGCGCCCGACTCCGGATTCGGCTAAATAGTTACAAAAAAGGTAAAGAGGTTAA
>WFRP01000323.1 GCA_015486505.1 Pseudomonadota bacterium
GCGACCCGCTTTTGGCTTTAAGTTCAATCAAAAATGCCGGCGCTATCTTCCTGGGCCACTCAACTCCGGAAGCCTTAGGCGACTATCTCGCCGGGCCGAACCATGTACTTCCGACCGCGGGCACCGCCCGCTTTTCTTCCCCGTTAGGAGTAGATGATTTCTTAAAAAGGAGCAGTGTCCTCTCATTCAGCCCGGCCGCCCTGCAGACTTACGGCAAATCAGTCACGGCTCTGGCGACTATGGAAGGCCTTGAGGCCCACGCCCGTGCTGTCAGTCTGCGCCTTGAAAAAGGAGAAAAATTATGAATAATATCCCGGCTCGTAAAGCAGTAATCGAGCGGCAAACAGCGGAAACCGAGATTAAACTCACCCTTAACCTCGACGGCAGCGGTGAGTCAAAAATTGCCAGCGGCATCCCCTTTATCGAGCATATGCTGACCCTTTTCGCCCGCCACAGCGGCTGTGACCTTGAGATCGAAGCCTGCGGTGATATTGAGGTTGATTTTCATCATACGGTGGAAGATCTAGGTATCTGCCTGGGAAAGGCCCTGGCGCAGGCGCTCGGTGACGGCGGCGGCATCGCCCGTTACGGCGAAGCCTTGATCCCGATGGATGAGGCGCTCTGCGGCGCGGTTGTCGATATCTCCAGACGGCCGTTTCTGGTTTTCAATGTCGCGGTCACCGCCCCTAAAGTCGGCGACCTTGACTCCGAACTGATCGAGGAATTTTTCCGCGCTTTTGCCGTCCACGGCGGTTTGACCCTGCATCTTAATCTCAAATACGGCAAAAATCAGCACCATATCTTTGAAGCCGCGTTCAAGGCCGCAGCTCATGCCCTGCGCCGGGCCTGGACCCGGCGTCTGGAACTTGACGGCAAGGTTTTAAGCAGTAAAGGGTTACTTTAAAATGATTGCGATTGTTGACTACGGTATGGGCAATTTAAGATCCGTCGAGAAAGCGCTGGAGAAAGTCGGTTTCGCGGCCGCCATCACCCGTTCGCCGCGGCAGATTGCCGCTGCCGATGCCGTAATTCTGCCCGGCGTCGGGGCCTTCAAGGACTGTATGGACAATCTGGAGCAGTTTGATTTGATCACCCCGGTTTTGAAAGCGATTGCTTCGGGCAAACCTTTTTTAGGCATCTGTCTCGGTCTGCAGCTCCTTTTCAGCGAGAGCCTGGAATTCGGCCGCCACCCCGGCCTTGATGTAATCAAAGGCGTGGTCAAACCTTTTTCGCCGACGCTGACGGACCCGGATAACCCGCGGGAACTTTTGAAGATTCCGCATATGGGCTGGAACTCGATCCGGCGCTTAAAACCGGTGCCGGCGTTAAACAACATTAACGACGGCGACTATTTCTACTTCGTTCATTCCTACTACGTCGCGCCCGAGGATGAAAAAGTAATCGCCACCGTCACCGACTACGGCACAGAATTTGTCTCGGCGATTGCTTTTGACAATGTTCTGGCGACTCAGTTTCATCCGGAAAAAAGCCAGCAGCAGGGGCTCAAGATTCTGCGCGATTTTGCCGCAGCCACCAGGAGGGAGTAGTTCTTTATTATGAAAAAATATTCAAGCATTTCCGCAACCGGCCCTCAGCGCGGCCGCCGCTGGTTTTTCCTGATTTTCGCGGTCGCGGCCCTGATGTTCAGCGCCTGCTCCAACAAAAATGTCCGGGTCGAATCCCTGGCTGAGATTCCCAAATTCAGCCGGGTTGCGGTGCTGCCTTTCGCGGTGGCCGGCTGCGAGAGCTGTGTCGACTCCTTCCCCACCTGCCGGCCCCAGGGCGGCCGGATTGCCTGCGGTAAAACCAACAGCGAAATCGGCTACGATCTCGCCCTGTCGCTGGCCCGGGAAATCGCGATTTACGGTAAATACGAGGTTATCGAGCCGCAGGCGGCCGCCCGGGTCCTCCCCCCTTATACCGGGCAGATTTCAATCCCGGAAATGGGCCGGCGTTTGCGGGTGGATATGATTATCTTCGGGATTGTCAACCGTTTTCAGGAGCGCATCGGCGGCCCGATGTCGGTGCAAAGGCCGGCTTCGGTCTATTTTGAAGTCTCAATGTTTGATACCCGGAGCGGCAAAAAAGTCTGGAACGCGGTATTTGACCAAACCCAGAAATCTTTCAGTGCTGATATTACTGATGTCAGAAATTTTATGCGCGGCGGGGGTAAATGGCTGACAGCGAAGGAATTTGCCGATATCGGCATCGCTGAGACGATCGAGCAGTTTCCCGGCCTCGAAAAAGCAGGAGATTTTTAAAATGCTGATTATTCCGGCAATCGACTTAAAAGACGGTAACTGTGTCCGTTTAAAACAGGGCCGGATGGAAGATGACACACTTTTTTCCAGCGACCCGGTCGCAATGGCTCTGAACTGGCAGGACCAGGGCGCGCGTTTTCTCCATATTGTTGATTTGAACGGCGCGTTCGCGGGTACGCCCGTCAACCGGGAAATTATCAAAAAAATTGTTACGGCCCTTGATATTCCCTGTCAGCTCGGCGGCGGCATTCGTGATCTTGAAACCGTCAAAGCCTATCTTGATTTGGGCCTTGACCGGGTTATTCTGGGGACGGTCGCGGTTGAAAATCCGGAACTGGTGCGGACCGCGGCCCAACAATTCCCTAAGCAGATCTGTGTCGGCATCGATGCCCGTAAGGGTATGGTCGCAACTCAAGGCTGGGCTGATGAAACTCAGATTAAAGCCCTGGATCTGGCCCGCAAATTTGCCGATTGCGGGCTCGCGGCGATTATCTACACCGATATCCTGCGAGACGGGATGCAGACCGGGGTCAACCTTGAAGAGACCAAAGCCCTGGCCCAGGCGATCTCCATTCCGGTGATCGCCTCCGGCGGCATCGCCACAATTAATGATATTAAAGCCCTGCTCCCGCTCGAAAAATACGGCGTCAACGCGGCAATTACCGGCCGGGCCCTTTATGAAGGCAGCCTCAAACTTGATGAGGCCCAGAAGCTGGCCGACGGCGGGGTACAATAATGCTGGCGAAACGAATTATTCCCTGTCTTGATGTCAAAGACGGCCGCGTCGTTAAGGGGGTCAATTTTGTCGGCCTGCGTGATGCCGGCGACCCGGTGGAGGTTGCCGCCACTTATGACGAACAGGGCGCCGATGAACTTACTTTCCTCGATATCACCGCCTCCAGCGATAGGCGCTCGATTATTCTTGATGTCGTCGCCCGCACCGCGGAACAGGTTTTCATTCCCTTAACTGTCGGCGGCGGCGTCCGTAATCTTGATAATATCCGGGCTCTGCTTAATGCCGGGGCCGATAAAGTTTCGATCAATACCGCGGCGGTGCACCGGCCGGAGTTTGTGAAAGAGGCCGCCTACCGTTTCGGCAGTCAGTGCACAGTGGTTGCGATTGATGCCAAAGCCCGCGCCAACGGCAACGGCTGGGAGGTCTTCATCTACGGCGGCCGCGAGCCGACCGGCCTCGACGCGGTTGAATGGGCCCGGCGTATGGTTGAATACGGCGCCGGCGAAATCCTGTTAACCAGTATGGACCGCGACGGCACCAAAGACGGCTTCGATCTCGAATTAACCCGCGCGATTGTCGATGCGGTCGCGGTGCCGGTAATCGCCTCCGGCGGCGTCGGCAATCTTGAGCATATCTACGAGGGCTTGACTAAAGGCGCGGCCAGCGCCGCGCTCGCGGCCTCAATCTTCCACTATCGCGAATATACGATTGCCGAAACCAAAGACTACCTTAAAAAACGCGGAGTCCGGGTCCGGTGATCGACAAACTCTACCAGGTTATCTGCGCGCGCCGCGACCGGCCGCAAGCCGCATCTTACGTTGCCTCATTAATGAAAAAAGGGCCGGACGCAATTCTAAAAAAAGTCGGTGAAGAAGCGGCTGAAGTTATTATCGCCGCCAAGAATCAGAAGATAAGCACTTCACCAGAAACTGAAACCGGCCCGGAGCCCGCCGACCAAGCCGCCGCTCTGGTCCACGAAATCGCCGATTTAACATTTCACCTGCTGGTTCTGATGGCTGAGAAAAAAATCCCGCCGGCCGCGATCACCGCTGAGCTTGAACGCCGTTTCGGCACTTCGGGATTAACTGAAAAAGCCGGTCGTAAATAGCCTTTTCAGACCGCTGACGCAGCCCCCCCGCCCCCGCCAGAAGGTGGGGGGTAAAATTTGGCTGAATAGTTACGGTAAAATTTTAAAATCGGCCGCAGACCCACACCGACTTCCACAGGCCGAAAACGGCTGCGACTCTCGAGTCTGTGGCTAATTTTTTTCTCCATAAAAAAGAGTAAGTAAACATGACTGATTTTAACAACCTTCTTGAACTTGCGGTTCATCTCGGCGCCGAAGAGGCAGTCTTGATTAACGCCGCTGATATTATCGTTAAAGATGAACTTGCGAAAATGTGCTTTGAGCCCCGCTGCGAAGGCTACGGCAACTCCTTAAGCTGCCCGCCGCTGGTTCGCGGGCCGGAAGCTTTTCGTAAATTTCAGCCGGAATATAAAAAAGCCCTGGTCTTTAAACTTGAAGTACCGACAGATGTGGCAATGACGCTGGAACGTAATGAGGTTTTAGCTCTGATCCACGAGATCAGCGCCCGGGTCGAAACTTCAGCCCGCCAACAAGGCCTGAAACGGGCCAAAGGCTTCGCCGGCGGCTCCTGTAAAGCCCTTTTCTGCTCCGACTATCCCGAATGCCGGGTTCTCGATGAGAAAAAACCCTGCCGCAATCCCCACATCGCCCGGGAATCGATGTCCGGCTACGGCATCGATGTCACCCAACTGATGACCACCGCCGGCTGGGAGCAACAACGCCGGGATAAAAACAACCCGGCCGCCGCCACCGTAACCTTCGCCGGCCTGGTCCTTATCGACTAAAAAACACCCCTTTCGGACTACCTTCAGGATCAGACTTGACTTATGGGTATTTGTAAGTCTTTACTGCGGACCCGGGGCTTTAAGGCCGTAGTTTATATTTGACTTTAAGGTTACAACTAAATATAAACGATTGGGTAACTATTCAGCCAAATTTTACCCCCCACCTTCTGGAGGGGGCGGGGGTGGTTTTTCGTAAGCGGTTGCGGAAACGATTTCGTTGTTTTTCGGAAGCGAGCGGGAGCCCATTAGTGCCTTACAGGTTATTTTCTTGTTTTAAAACAAGAA
>WFRP01000324.1 GCA_015486505.1 Pseudomonadota bacterium
CACCTTCTGGAGGGGGCGGGGGTGGTTTTTCGTAAGCGGTTGCGGAAACGATTTCGTTGTTTTTCGGAAGCGAGCGGGAGCCCATCAGCATTGCAACTGTTTGAGCGTAAGCGAGTTTTGCAAGGCGGGCGCAGCGAGCGTAAGGAAAAACGGAAATCTTAACGCCTGGCGGAGAAAAACCGCGCCCGACCCCGGATTCGGCTGAATAGTTACGAAAATGTTCTGATAAGAGTACTTATTTGCGACCAGCGGAAGTGCCCCTGGGTACGGGCCGGTAACTTTTTTTTGGGTAGCGGGGATTGTTCCCGCATTGGTTTCATATGACTGTATTTCATAAAAGTGATTTCCTGGTTTTGGGCAGCGGCATTGCCGGGCTTTTTTTCGCGCTGAAGGTGGCGGATTCCGGCCGGGTGCATATTATTACCAAGCGGCAAGTGGCAGATACCAACACCAATCTGGCTCAGGGCGGCATTGCCGTTGTCATTGATGAGGGCGATTCCTTTGCCGGGCATTTTGAAGATACGATGCGGGCCGGGGCCGGTCTCGGTCGGCGTCAGGTTGTGGATATGGTGGTGCGCAAAGGGCCGGAATGTCTGCGTGAACTGATTGCTTTGGGGGTAAATTTCAGCCGCAACCCCAAATCCGCGACCGGCTATGAACTGGCCCGGGAAGGCGGTCATTCACGGCGGCGGATTCTGCATGTGGCGGATTCGACCGGGCGCGCGATTGAAGAAGTCTTGATCGCCCGCTGCCGGGAGCATCAAAATATTGTTTTCTGGGAGGATATGGCGGCGATTGATCTGCTGACCGCGAGCAAATGGCTGGGGGTCGCCCGTAAAGATGATTACTGCTGGGGGACCTATGCCTTGAATCGGGCGACCGGCAAGGTCCACGCCTTTGTCGCCGGAGCGACCCTTCTGGCTTCGGGCGGGGCCGGGAAGGTTTACCTTTATACCACCAATCCCGATATCGCTACCGGCGACGGGGTCGCGATGGCGCAGCGGGCCGGGGCCCGGATCGCGAATATGGAATTTTTTCAATTCCATCCGACCTGTCTCTATCATCCTCTGGTTAAAAATTTTCTCATTTCCGAGGCGGTGCGGGGTGAAGGCGCGATTCTCAAGTTAAAGGACGGCTCGACTTTTATGGCCGCCTATGATGAACGTAAAGAACTGGCGCCGCGGGATGTCGTGGCCCGGGCGATCGATTATGAGATGAAAAAGAGCGGTGATGACTGTGTTTTTCTCGATATCAGTTTCAAGCCGGCCGCTTTCATCAAAGAACGTTTTCCCTTGATCTATACAACCTGCTTGAAACTCGGCATCGATATTACTAAAGAGCCGATTCCGGTGGTCCCGGCGGCCCATTATCTTTGCGGCGGGGTGCTGGTCGATCAATCCGGCCGAACCTCGCTGCCGGGGCTTTATGCTTCGGGTGAAGTCTCCTGTACCGGTTTGCACGGGGCCAACCGGCTGGCCAGCAATTCACTTTTAGAAGCGATTGTCTACAGCTCACAGGCGGCGGCGGCCGTGCAGCAGGAGCCGGCATTGCGGAATTTGTCACTGCCCGAATTTCCACAGTGGCGTTACACCCACAAAGATGATCCGGATGAAAAAGTCGTGATTACCCAGAACTGGGATGAAATCCGGCGCTTTATGTGGAATTATGTCGGGATTGTCCGCTCCCGGAAACGGCTTCTGCGGGCGAAACGGCGGATTGATTCGCTGGTGCATGAGCTGCATGAGTTTTATTGGGATCAGGCGCTTTCCGTCGATCTTTTAGAGCTGCGTAATATCGCGGTGGTGGCGGAATTGATAATTTCCTCGGCTCTTTATCGCTGTGAAAGCCGGGGCCTGCACTATAATATCGATTATCCCGATACTGACCCCGACTGGCTCGCGGATACCATAATTGAAAACGGTCAGTGTTACAGTCTGAAAAGGGAAAAGGGCAATGGCTGATTTTGCGACCGGCAGCTGTCGTCTGGCCGAGATCGATTTTCGGGAGCGCGCCTTTCCTTTTTCTTTTGGCCAGATCCCGCCGCGACTGCTTGAATCAATCAGTAAGGTCGGCCTGCTGCAGCCGCCCTTACTGCAGGTTACGGCCAAAGGTTACCGGATTGTCTGCGGCCGGCGCCGACTGGAAGCTTTACGGCGGAATGGGGCTGCTGATGCTGCGATCAAGTTTTTTGCAGCTCCGGCCGGGAATTTAAAGGAACTTTTCCGCCGGGCGCTATGGGAAAATTTATCCCAGCGCGAATTCAATCTGGTGGAAACGGCGGATATTTATAATAAAGCCTTGAAAATTTTCAGTGAAGAGGAGCTGCGGCTTGAGCTTAAGCCCGCCCTTAAAATTCCTGGTCGTCAGCGTTTTCATAAGCGCTATCAGGCGATTGCCGCTTTTGCGCCGGAGTTAAGAGAGCTTATAGCCGGCGGCATTATTGATTCTGAAAGTGTCGATATAATCAGCGAATGGAATGATGCGGAACTTAAGTCCCTGATTGGCTTAATCCTTGAAACCGGTCTGCGGCGCAATAAACTGCGGGAGGTTATCAACCGGCTCGATGATCTTGCCCGCCGGGATCAGGTTTCAGTCTGTGAACCGCTGGCCGCGGCCGGAGCCGTGGTGAGTGCTGCTGAGGGCCGGATTGATATTAGTGCCCTGCGCCGGCAGCTGCAGATCCGGCTCTATCCCCATTTGACCGCCGCCCGAAAAAATTTTGCGGAAAAGCTGGCAAAACTCTCGCTGCCGGCCAATATCCGTCTGGAAGCGCCGCCCGATTTTGAGGGCGGTGAATACTCTTTAAGTTTCAAATTTTCCGACCGGCGCCAGTGGCAGGAGGCCTGTGAGAAATTGAATTCAATTGTTCCGGAAGATATTGATGAAATCTGTTCAAGATCCTGATTACGGGCGCGCGCTTTTTTATCCGGCCACGGTTCTGGTGGAAAAAGAGGCCGCGGACTACCCCCTGACTGAAACTATTTTAAGCCGGCTCAAAAAAGCCCGGGTGGTTTTTGTCAAACGCCCCGCCGCTTCTGATTTCAACCACCTGACCGAACTCTACTCCCCGCAGACAACCCTTTTTTTAGCTCGGCATCGCGGCCGCTTTCTCAAAGCCTGTCCCGGTACCGCGGAGAGCTATCGCTGCTGTCTTTATCAGATTCTGCATCTCGGTTTGGGTTGTAATATCGGCTGCAGCTACTGTGTCCTCCAGGGTTATCTCAATAATCCGTTTATCACCCAGTTTGTCAACCTGGATGATGCTTTTGCCGAACTCGATGCCGAATTGGCGCAGCCCGGCGTCTTTTGCCGGATCGGCACCGGTGAGTTTACCGACAGTCTTTTTATGGACCCGCTGACCGGGCTCGCCCCGCGTCTTATCGACTATTTCAGCGGCTCTAAAAACGCAATTTTAGAGTTGAAGACCAAAAGTGTGGCAATCGCCAATCTGCTCGATTATCCGGGCGAGATCGGTGAAACCATAGTCTCCTGGAGTCTGAACGCCCCGCGGGTGACCGCGCGGGAGGAGGGCTTTGCCGCCTCGATAACTGAACGTCTTCAGGCCGCGGCTCGGTGCCGGGAGCGGGGTTATCGGATCGGTCTTCATTTTGACCCGCTGCTTTTTTTCCCGGGCTGGGAGGCCGAATACCGGCAGACGGTGGCCGAGATTTTCAAATATCTGAAAGGCGCTGATATTATCTGGATCTCGATCGGCGCTTTTCGCTTTATGCCGCAGGTCAAGGAGGTTCTGCGGGATAATCATCCGCAAAGTAATATTACCGCCGGTGAATTTATCCGCGGCCGCGACGGCAAACAGCGTTATTTCAGTGCTGTCCGGCGGCAGCTTTACCGTTTTTTAGTGACTGAAATAAAAAGCTACGCGCCTGAGGTTTTTATCTATTTCTGTATGGAGGATCAATGCCTCTGGCAGGATACCTTTGGTTATGCCCCGGCTGATAACGCTGAATTGGGGCGCTGGCTGGATGAATGCTGCTGGAGATATGCCGCCGATGTCTGATACGTTTTTACTGTTTACCCTCGCGGAACACTATTTCGGGGTTGCGATTGATGAAATCGACCGGGTTTATCCCGCGCTTGCGATTGAAGAGTTTATTGACGGCCCGCCTCTATTAAGCGGTCTTTTTACGGTTGCCGGCAGGAAAATTCCGGTGCTTGATTTGCGGCAGCGGCTGCAGCTGCCGGATAAGAGCGTAGACCCGGATGCTGTTCTGGTGGTTGGGGAATGCGATGCGGTCAGGTTTGCTTTTTTTGTCGATACGGTTCTCGGAGTTCATACTTTTTTAGAGACGGAGATTTTTGCCAGTCGGGCGATCTATCCCGAACTGGCGGAACATTTCGGCCGACTGCTGGAATTTTCCGGGCATACCGTCTGGATCTATACTTTGGAACAACTTTTCGCGGAAACTGATTTTCCGGCCCTGATGGCCGCGGCGGCGCAGGCGGGTGCGCCATGAACAGGGTTGAAACGTCGATTATTCTGCCCGAAATCGCGGCTTTGAGTGAGATTATCGCTGGACGGATCGGGCTTGATTTCCCCGAGCATAAGTGGGATGTGCTGCAGCGGGTAGTCAACGAACTGGCGGCGAAAAATAATTATGCCGACGCCGGGGAGTTTCTGCGGGAACTTCTCGATGCGTCCATAAGTGAAGACCATTTGTATGAACTGATTGTCCGGTTGACAATCGGTGAAACCTATTTTCTTCGGGACAAGGGAGTTTTTACGGTTCTGCGCGAGCATATTCTGCCGGAGCTGATTGCCGAAAGAGCGTCGGAAAAACGGCTTGATATCTGGTGCGCGGCCTCATCAACCGGTGAGGAGCCTTATTCAATTGCCATGCTGCTCGATGAAAAAGCCGAGCAACTAAAAGACTGGCAGATTAATCTCCAGGCCAGCGATCTTAATCCGGATGTCCTGGAGATTGCCCGGAAGGGGATTTATTCAAACTGGTCTTTACGGGCAACTCCGGCTGAGAAAAAAGCTAAATATTTTACTGAAATAGAAAAAAATCGCTTTGTTCTGGCGCCGCGTTTATGTAAAATGGTTAACTTTTCCCAGCTCAATCTGGCGACTTGCGACTTTACAATACCGGGTTTTAGCGGCCGTCTGGCGGACATCATTTTCTGCCGTAATGTTTTGATCTATTTTTCGGCGGAGTTAAGGACCCAGGTTATCAGACGCCTGACGGCCCTGCTCAGGCCCGGCGGCTGGCTTTTTGTGGCTCCCAGTGAACTCGGAGTGGTGGATGAAGCAAATCTAGATCCGGTCAGTTTCCCCGAAGTGATCGTGCATCGGAAGAGTTCGCCTGCTAATCTCAAGGGGAAAAAGAAAAAATCGGGGCCGTCGCACAGGGTTTCCGGCGGGTTGGCTTCCCGCGACTTCAGCGCAACTCAGCCGCGGCAAAAATCCAGATCAGCGGCGGTAAAACCGAAAGCGGCCAAGGTCATAAAAGCCAAACCGGGAAAGAAACCGCTTGCCCCGGCCGCCGGACCGGTGCCGGGCGGAACGGCTTTACCCCGGAAGCGAAGTCCGGTTGCCGTCCCGACGGCGGAAAATATTTTGCGGCAGGCCAAAGAATACTTTACGGCCCGGAATTACCGTGAGGTTGTCAAACTGATTCCGGATGATTTTGACGTAAGCGGTCGGCAGGAGGCGGAATATGCGGAAATTATGGCCTTAAAGGCCCGCTCCCTGGCTAATTCCGGTGAGATTCAGGCCGCGGCGGCCGCTATCGCCCGGGCGCTTGATGCGGATAAAGTCAACCCTTTTTACTGCTATCTCTCGGCCACCATCGCCCGGGAGCTGGGAGATTTTGCCGCGGCTCTGAATTTCTATCGCCAGGTCCTTTTTCTGGAGCCTGACTTTATTATGGCCCATTTTTCAATCGCGACCCTGCTGAAACAACTAAAACGCCAAGCGGGACTGCGCCATTTGCGCAATGTCGAAACCCTGCTGGAAAGCCTGGCCGAGGATGCGGAAGTACCGTACAGTGAAGGTCTGACTGCCGGTCGCCTGTTGGAACTTGTCCGTAATTTATCAAGTTATGTGAAAAAAAACCAACCAGCAAAGAAGGAAAAAGATGGCAAACGGTAATAATAATTTTGAAGCCTCATTATTCAATACTGCGGATCGCTTGAGAAAAAATATCGATGCGGCTGAATATAAAAATGTCGTATTGGGATTGATATTCCTGAAATATATCTCTGATTCTTTTCAGGAATTGTATGAGCGTTTAGAGCAGGATGAATTTTCCGATCCGGAAGACCGGGATGAATACCTGGCGGAAAATGTCTTTTTTGTGCCTAAAGATGCCCGCTGGAAAAGTCTGCAAGCCAAAGCCAAATTGCCGGAAATCGGGGTGGCGATTGATGAGGCGATGACGCTCATTGAAAAAGAGAACAGCGAACTGAAAAATGTATTGCCCAAGGTCTATGCCAAGCCCAATCTGGATAAAGCCTCTTTGGGGCAGTTGATTGATGTTATATCCGATATTGAGCTCAAGGTAGAACATGAAAGTTCCAAAGACCTGCTGGGGCGGGTGTATGAATATTTTCTGGGTGAGTTTGCCAGTGCCGAGGGGAAAAAAGGCGGTCAGTTTTACACGCCAAAATCCATCGTAAAACTCATGGTGGAGATGATCGAACCCTACAAAGGCAGAGTCTATGACCCCGCCTGTGGTAGTGGCGGCATGTTTGTGATGAGTGAAAAGTTTGTGCGGGAGCATCAGGGCAATATTGCCGACATTACCATTTACGGTCAGGAGTCCAACCAGACCACCTGGAAGCTTTCCAAAATGAATCTTGCCATTCGCAATATCAACTCGCAGTTTGTGGCGTGGAATACCGAAGGTAGTTTTTTAAAAGATGCCCACCCTGACTTAAAGGCAGATTATATCCTTGCCAATCCGCCTTTTAACCAGTCGGAATGGGGTCAGGAAATTCTGGTGGAAGATGGCCGCTGGAAATACGGCGTACCGCCCAAAGGCAATGCCAATTTCGCCTGGATGCAGCACATGCTCTATCACCTCGCGCCTGACGGTGTAATGGCAACCGTGTTGGCAAATGGCTCGCTCAGCTCCAATACCGCAGGTGAGGGAGAAGTCCGTAAAAATATCGTCAAGGCCGGGCTGGTGGATTGCATTGTCGCCCTGCCCAAACAGCTTTTTTACAATACCGGCATTCCCGCCACCATCTGGATATTACGCCGAGGCAAAGAGGTAAGGCAAAACGAAACTCTGTTTATTGACGCTTCGGAAATGGGCTTTATGAAAGACCGGGTGCATCGGGAGTTCAGCGACGAAGATATTGAGAAAATCGCCCAGACCTATCAAAACTGGCGAGGGCAACCACAAGGGATTGCCCATACGAGCTATAAAGACATCAAAGGCTTTTGCAAATCAGCCACACTGGAAGAGATCGAAAAGCACAGTTTTGTGCTGACGCCAGGCCGCTATGTGGGTATTCCCGATGAAGAAGGCGACGGCATATCCTTTGCAGAAAAGATGAATGACTTGACCGCAACCCTTGCTGAGCAGATCAAAAAAGAAAAAGAGCTGGACGAGCAGTTGAAAGAACAGCTGGCAAAGGTGGGTTTTGCGTTATGAGTAAAAAAAGTCAAAAAGTCGATGTTGCCGGAACACAAATAACGATCATACGGAACAGTCAAAGGGAATATATAAGTATTACCGACATCGCCAAACATAAAAATCCCGATGCCCCTGCCGATATTGTCAAAAACTGGCTTCGCAGTAAAAACACTATTGAGCTGCTTGGACTATGGGAAAAACTCAATAATCCGGATTTTAAACTGGTCGAATTCGACCAGTTTAAAAACGAAGCGGGCTTTAATCATTTTGTTCTTTCTCCCAAGAAATGGATCGAAACAACCGGAGCCATTGGCTTACAGTCAAAATCCGGTCGTTATGGCGGAACCTATGCGCATGTTGATATTGCGATGGAGTTTGCCTCCTGGGTTTCTGTCGAGTTTAAATTTTACCTGATTAAAGAGTTTCAAAGGCTAAAACAAGCAGAAAGCAAAAGCCTTGAGTGGAATATTAAACGCCGGCTCACCAAAATAAATTATCGTATTCACACCGACGCCATCAAGCAAAACCTCATCCCGCCAAACCTGAGCAAACAGCAGATCAGCTTTGTCTATGCCTCGGAAGCCGATGTGCTTAATATGGCTCTGTTTGGAAAAACCGCTGCCCAGTGGCGCGAAGCAAACCCCGATAAAGAGGGCAATATCCGTGATTACGCCAATGTCAGCCAACTGGTCTGTCTGGCAAATCTGGAAAACCTCAATGCCGTATTGATTGAAGAAGGCCTGCCGCAGACCGACTCACTCGCTTAAATCAGATTGCCATCGTCCAGATGAAAATCTTGCTGGAAGATAGAAGCGTGGGGAGGATTAGGGGATGAGTAAATTGCCGGAAGGTTGTTTTATTTGCGGCACAAGTTGTGTCGTAATAAACCGATGCACCCAGATTGATGCAACAAGCTGTTGCACAATTGAATGATACTTCTATACAGGTAAAAACAATGTACACAAATATCAGATGGCAGCAACGGTTTCAAAATTTTGAAAAAGCCTATTTGTCGTTAAACGAAAGTATCGAGGCACTGAACGAAGACGAAGACAATCTTTTTATTCGTGATTCATTGATTCAACGATACGAATATACCATTGAGCTGGCTTGGAAAACATTGAAAGATTATCTGGAAGAAGAAGGTTTTATTGATGTTTCGTCACCCAAAAAAGTGATACGGCAATCTCTGAAAGAGGGATATATTAGTGATCCTCTATGGTTAAAAGCGTTAGATGATAGAAATAAAACCTCTCATGCCTATGATGTAAAAATGGCAAAAGAGGTAACAGCCGAAATCAGAGAAAAGTATTTTTTTCTGTTGAGAGACCTCTATTTCGCCCTGAAAAAAGAGGTCACTGATGAATAAATACGGCTTTACAGAGGAAGAATGTAAGGAGTTACAGTTTTTTTTCAAACAGCATCCTGAAATAGAAAAGGTCATATTATTTGGCTCACGGGCCAGAAACACCTTCAAGCCGATGTCGGATGTTGACATCGTATTATCTGGCAAGGCGGTTGATTACTCCCTGATCGCCAAACTGCAAAGTGAACTTGAAGAATCGCAGTTGCCCTGGTTTTTCGATATTCTGGATGAGAAATCCATTACCTCCAATGAACTGAAGGAGCATCTTAAAAGATATGGTAAAACGATTTATGAAAAGAATGATGGATTGCCGGAAGGATGGATTGAGACGACGTTGGGGGAGGTA
>WFRP01000325.1 GCA_015486505.1 Pseudomonadota bacterium
GAAAAACAACGAAATCGTTTCCGCAACCGCTTACGAAAAACCACCCCCGCCCCCTCCAGAAGGTGGGGGGGTAAAATTTGGCTGAATAGTTACCCAAATAGTTACAAAATCTGTGTTAATTCGCGTTCATCCGTGGTTCAAACCAAAAAGTATTAACCACAGATGGATACAGATAAAAGCGGGTATGGAACAGTTGTTATTTCCGGATTTGTGGTTGCAAACCGTTATTTGCCGTAATACATTAAAGGTGAACTATGATTGATGAAAGAAAAATAGACCAGGAGCGCGGTATTAAAGATCGAAAATATTTAACCTGTGAGAAATATAGTGATGTCTTTGCCGTAACCGAGGAGCTTGAATGTAAGCATCAGCATGAGACATGTAAATACCGGCTTGACTGCCAGATCTATCTGATCGGCAGGAACGAGTAGCCCGGTTCATAAATTATGACGGCAAAATTATTAATGCTGCAGGGCACCGGTTCAAGTGTCGGTAAAAGCGCGCTGGTGGCCGGGCTTTGCCGGGTTTATAAGCGGCGCGGGGTGAAAGTCGCGCCGTTCAAGGCGCAGAATATGGCCTTAAACTCTTTTATTACCCCTGAAGGCGCTGAAATCGGCCGGGCCCAGGCAACTCAGGCTGAGGCCTGCGGCCTCAAGCCGCATGTCGATATGAATCCGGTTTTGATCAAGCCCAACAGTGATACCGGGGCGCAGGTGATTATTCACGGAAAACCGGTCGCCAATATGAGCGCCGCCGTTTATCATGACTATAAAGAGACCGCCTGGGCCGCGGTTTCCGGCAGTTTACAGCGTCTGCGGCAGCAGTATGAGCTGATAATTATCGAGGGGGCCGGGAGTCCGGCTGAGATCAATCTGCGTGATAAGGATATTGTGAATATGGGGCTCGCAACCCGGGTTGCCGCGCCGGTATTGCTGATCGGCGATATTGATAAAGGCGGCGTTTTCGCGGCAATGGTCGGAACTCTGGATTTGCTTGAACAAAATGAACGCGCATTGATTAAAGCCTTTATTGTCAATAAGTTTCGTGGCGATGTCACGCTGCTGGAACCCGGCCTTGAGACAATTTTTAAGCGTACCCGGGTGCCTTTTGCCGGGGTTGTGCCCTGGTTCGGCCGGGAAATTTATATCCCGGAAGAAGACGGCGTCGCGCTGGATGCGGTAGCGCGCCCTGAAGAGTCAAACCCCGAAAGTTCAAATATCAAGAAGAAAACCGCCGGGAAAAAACTTGCGATCGGAGTGGTCCGGTTGCCGCATATCTCCAATTTTACCGATTTTGACGCTTTGCAGCAGGAACCTGGGGTCGAACTTGATTATATTGATCCGGGCGCGCCGCTCGCCGGTTATAATTTGATCATTCTTCCCGGAAGCAAGAATACGCTCGCTGATTTAAGTCAATTACGGCTTGCCGGTTTTACTGACCGGTTGACGGCCTTTGCCGCCGCCGGCGGGGCGGTGGTCGGGATTTGCGGCGGTTTTCAGATGCTGGGGAGCAAACTTCTGGACCCGGAAAAGATTGAATCATTACTGGGTGAAATCTCAGGTTTCAACCTTTTGCCGATGCTTACGGAAATGGCGGCGGAAAAGGTTACGGTGCAGTGCCGGGCGCAGGTTAAGAGCTTACATTTCGGCAGTTCGCTGACGGTTTCCGGCTATGAAATTCATCAGGGACGAACCGTCGCTCAGGATAGCGCGCTGGCGACGCTGCTTGATGTCAGTCCGGCTGACGGTACGGAATACAGCGACGGGTTCATTACGGCGGATGGCCGAATATGGGGTAGCTATATGCACGGGATTTTTGACGATGACAATTTCCGTAAAGCCTATCTCGATTGGCTGCGGCAGTACTCTTTTGGCGCGAATGCAGTGGCCGCCGGCAGCGCCGCCGGTCTTTCGTATAAACAGCGCAAAGAAAATGGTTTTAATGCTTTGGCGGACTTGTTGGAAAAGTCGCTGGATATGAAAATGATTGATAAACTGGCGGGTATTTGCTTTGACGGATGTTAATTCTTCCCGCCGGATTCCGGCGCCGGTTTACTGTCTGCTGCTTTTGCTGCTGCTCTTGTTGATGATTGTCGGGGCCGCGGCGGTGGGGGCGGCCCGATTACCGCCGGCCGCGGTCTGGCAGGTTTTTACCGATCTTTTTTCCGGAAAGGTGGATTCGTCCGTAAGCGCGTTGGCCGGGGTTGATTCCGCCGCCCGTATGATTGTGCTTGATGTCCGGCTGCCGCGGATTATGAGCGCTTTGCTCGTGGGCTCGGCTCTGGGTGTCGCCGGTGTCGTTTTCCAGGGGATTTTACTTAATTCCCTGGCTGATCCTTTTACCATTGGGGTTTCCGCCGGAGCGGCTTTCGGGGCCACGATCGCGATTTTATTGCCGTCCTTTTTTGTGTTGCCGGTTTTTTTTTCGGGAACCGTAATTATTCCCGGCTTTGCCTTTGCCGGGGCTTTATTTTCTTTATCCCTGGTCTATTATATCGCCCGTAACCGGGGTCGGATAATGCCGGAAAGTATGATTTTAGCCGGGGTGATTGTCGCTTCATTTCTGTCGGCCCTGATCAGTTTCTGTCAAAGCATCGCCGGGGAAAAGCTGGCGGCCGTGGTTTTCTGGATTATGGGCGGCTTCTCCGGGGCCTTGTGGTCGCAGGTATTATTGCTGCTGCCGTATTGTTTTGTCTGTATGCTGATTCTGCAGGCCCATGCCGGTGACCTGAATATTATGGCAATGGGGGATACGACCGCTCTCCAGCTTGGCGTCGAAGTCTATAAAATCCGCCGCCGTCTGCTGATGGTCGCGGCTCTGCTGACCGCCGCCGCGGTTTCAGTCAGCGGAGTTATCGGTTTTGTCGGATTGGTGGTGCCCCATATTAACCGGATTTTGTTGGGGCCGGATCACCGGCGTCTGCTGCCGGCATCGGCTCTGCTTGGCGGTTTGGTGCTGGTGGCGGCCGATACCCTGGCCCGGACTGCGGCCGGAGCGAGCGAAATCCCGGTCGGGGTGGTTACGGCCTTGCTCGGGGCGCCTTTTTTCTGCGTTATCTTCAAGAAAAAATTCCAGCAATAGAAAATTTGTGAGTTTGTGAGATTAAGTGGAAACAGATAAGCCATTTGCCCGGGAAAACTTTGAGGTTCTCTTCGAAGCGGCTGATTTGAGCTGCGGCTACGGCAACCGGGTAGTTCTCGACCGGCTTGATTTCAGGCTTTGGCCCGGTTTTTTTTGCGGCGTTCTGGGGCCGAATGGCTGCGGGAAATCAACCTTGATTAATACCATTTGCCGGGTCAACGAGCCGCTCTCCGGAACTATGCGTTTTTCCGGTGAGGAGTTGGCTTCACTTTCGCGGCAGAGCTTGGCCCGAAAAATCGCCGTGGTTCCGCAGGAGACCCATGTAACTTTTCCTTTTAAGGTGCGTGAAGTCGTGGCGATGGGCCGCAATCCGCACAGCGCCGGGCTTTTTAAGGCCGGATTTGATCTTGAAAATGAGAAAGTTGAGCGGGCTCTGACAGCCACCGGCATTGTTCATTTGAGCGACCGTGAGATAACGCAACTCAGCGGGGGCGAGCGGCAGCTGGTTCTTCTGGCCCGGGCCCTGGCCCAGGAGCCGCGGTTGCTGTTGCTGGACGAACCGACCTCAAACCTTGATATCAGCCATGCCGTTAAAATCTTGCGCCTGGTCAAGGCCCGGGTGGCTCAGGACCGGCTCGCGACGTTGGCGGTTTTTCATGATTTGAATCTTGCCTGTCTTTTCGCGGACTATCTCTTTCTTGTCAAGGATGGAACTATTCGTTATCAGGGCGAGACCAGGGAAGTGATTACCGAGGAGATTTTATCTGAGCTTTATGAGCTGCCTTTACAGGTTCATGCGCCGGCGGGGTTGGGGCGTTTGCAGGTTTCAGTCAGGGTTTGACCGGTTTTTTTTAGTGCCTTACAGGTTATTTTCTTGTTTTAAAACAAGAAAATGTTCTGATAAGAGCACTTATTTGCGGGCCGCAAGGCCCTGTTTGGGTTGCGGGAGTTGTTCCCGCATTAGACTGTTGCGGCAGCTGGTACAGGTGCTCTCGTTCCAGTTGGTTGCCGACAGCGACTTGTTTCCACCCTTAAAAAATTTGGCGGCGAGTTTGCGCCCGAAACTTGCCGGTTTGGCCTTTTCAGCACCCCAGAGCAGCGCGGTGATCTCTTCGGGTTTTAATCCGGTCGGCGGGGAGGCCGGCAGGTAGGTTGCCGGCTGCTTGTCCGTTAGCGAAATTAATCCGGCTTTGCTCAGACGCTTGAGGATTTTTTCAATGGCAATAGCTGATTCTCCGGTTGCCGCGCTCAGCGCTTTCAGAGTCGCCGCCCGACGCTGGTCGAAAAATCTGTAGATTTCATTGATAAGGTCGAAAGTCAGAGCCATTTCCGGCCCCGGCGGGAGATGACGGCCATTGATATGGTAATTCCGAAAATGCTGGCTCGTAAAAGCGACTTCAGCCCCGAGCAGAAATACCAGCCAGGTTGAGTGAATCCAGAGGAGAAAGAGCGGCACGGTTGCGAAAGAGCCGTAAATGGCATTATAGTTGGCAACCCCGATTTGAAGCAGGATAAAGATTTTTTGCAGCGTGATCAACCCCAAAGCCCCGGCCAGGCTGCCGCACCAGGCGGCTTTGGCCCTTATTTTCAGATTGGGCAGAAAGTAGTATAAGAGAAAAAATGTCAAGGTCAAAAGAGCAATCGGGACGAGTTTGAAGATAACTCCCTGGACCCAGGCAATCGGAAAAAACTTGTCAATGTGAACCGCGATTGCCGGGGCGTTGAGCATTGTCGTCGCGCCGAGGCCCAAGTTGATAGTCAACGGGCAGACAATGATAAGCGCCATATAGTTCATAAATTTGCGCCCCGGCGAGCGGCTTTTATCGACCTGCCAGATCGCGTTCAGGGCCTCTTCAATGCCGTTGATTACGATTAGAACCGTGATCAAAAGTAAAAAAGTACCGATAATGCCCAGGGCGGCAAAATTAGTGCGATTGACATAGGCAAAAATTTTGTCGACCGCTTCATAGAGATGTGCGGAAAAATCTTTGTTGAGCTTAGGTTTTACGGGCTTGCCGGCGCTTGTTGCCGGAGTGATCGCGGAAGTTTTCGCAGCGCCGGCTTGCTGTTTCTGGTCGGGCGGATATTTCTTTTTTCCTGAGGCTGCCGGTGCGGCCGCCGGCTGGGTTTCGGCTGGAGCTGCGGCCGGCATTGTATCGCTGAGATTGTCGATAAGTTTGTAGGCGGCCTGATGCATCTGGTCACCGGCGCCCATACCTTTCAGGATGGCGGTGCTTAAAGCGAGCATCGGCACCAGCGAAAGGACTACGGAGTAGGTTAAAGCGGCGGCCCGGAGATTTATGCGGTCCCTGCGGAATTCGGCGAATAGAATAAAGAGAAACCGAAGAGTTTGCCGGAAACGGCGCTGCCGGCCGCTCAACTCATTAAAATTATCCGGCCAGAGCCAGTTATTTAATCTGGAGATCGTCATGGCACATCTTATTACATTAATTGAAAAAAAATGCAAATCTTGATGGCGTTTGAATATGCATCATAAATATGACATAATTGTTGTTGGCGCCGGGCATGCCGGTTGTGAAGCGGCTCTGGCGGCGGCGCGGATGGGTCTTAATGTACTGGTTTTCTGTCTTAATCTGGATACGGTGGCGCAGATGTCCTGTAATCCGGCCATCGGCGGACTCGCTAAAGGGCATCTGGTCAAGGAGATTGACGCTTTGGGCGGGGCTATGGGGCGTATAACCGATCTCTGCGGGATTCAGTTTCGGACCTTGAATACTTCACGGGGCCCGGCGGTGCAGGGTACCCGGGTGCAATGCGATAAACTGCTTTACCATCGCAAGATGAAACATCTTCTCGAAAATCAACCCGGCATTGAAATGCGTCAGGTGATGATTGAGTGTTTGTCGCTTGAAAACGGGAAAATCATCGGGGTTGTCGATGAGACCGGATTTCAGCATCAGGCTCCAATAGTAATTTTAACCACCGGGACATTTTTGAACGGTTTGATTCATATCGGCGCTTTTCGGCAGTCGGCCGGGCGCACCGGGGAGTTTGCCGCTCTGTCACTGGCGCGAAATCTTAAAGACCTGGGTTTGAAAATCGGGCGTATGAAAACCGGAACTCCGCCGCGAATGCTGCGCCGTTCAATTGATTTCAGCGCCCTTGAACGTCAGGATGGTGATTCAAACCCGCTCCCGTTTTCGGTAATGACGGAAGCGCTTAAACAAAAACAGCTGCCCTGCTATATGACCCGAACGACGGCGGCAACCCATGCCCTTCTGCGTGACAACTTAAAGCTTTCCCCGCTTTATAACGGCACGATTACCGGAGTAAGCGCCCGTTATTGTCCTTCTCTGGAGGATAAAATTGTCAAATTTCCCCACCATGAGAGTCATCAGGTAACCCTGGAGCCGGAAGGTTACGAAACTGAAGAGGTTTACGTCAAGGGTTTGGGCAATTGTCTGCCGGTCGCAGTGCAGCAGGCGCTTTTCCATACGGTGCCCGGCCTTGAAGATGCGGTGGTTATGCGCCCGGCTTACGCCATTGAATATGATTTTATCGAGCCGACCCAGCTTCAAGCCACCCTTGAATGTAAAAAAATCTCCGGCCTTTATCTTGCCGGGCAGATTAACGGGACTTCCGGTTATGAGGAGGCGGCGGCCCAGGGGATTATCGCCGGTATCAATGCCGCCTGTAAAATCAAAAAACTGGAGCCGTTCCTGCCGGATCGCTCCGAGGCTTATGCCGCGGTGATGATTGATGACCTGATCAACCGCGGTACTCAGGAGCCTTACCGGATGTTTACTTCGCGGGCCGAATACCGGCTTCTGCTGCGGGAAGATAACGCCGATCTGCGTCTGACCGAGAGGGCTTTTGCCTTAGGGCTGGTTGATAAGGTCCAGGTTGAAATGGTGCGGGAGAAACTCGCTTTAACCAATGCGGGAAAACGACGCTTAAACTCAATCATAATTAAACCGGCGGCGGCCGCCGCCACCCTTGCCCGCCTGGAAACCCCGCCGCTGCAGCAGGGAGTTCCGGCAGCGGATCTGCTGAAGCGGCCGCAGGTGCGTTGGGATGATTTGGGAGAATGTTCCGGGGAAGTCGTGGAACTGGGGGAATATTTAGGCCCGCAGGCCCGGCGTCAGACTGAAATTCAGATTAAATATGACGGTTACATTAAACGGCAGCAGCAGGCGGTGGAAAAATTCAAACATCTGGAAAAGATTAGAATTCCCGATGATTTTGCGTATGATAACATTCCCGGACTGACCATTGAAATGTCACATACCCTGCAAAAGATTCGACCGCTCACCTTAGGGCAGGCCTCACGTCTGCCGGGGGTGACCCCGGCGGCAATATCAGTGTTGCTGATCTATCTGAAAAAACGGTGTGGCAACATATGAGAATATTGTTTGATGTCGTCGGAGAAGAGCTCGAAATCCTTATGCCCCGCAGGAAGTGCCCTAAGCTGCGTCGCCATTACTGTTTTTGAATTGTAATCCAGCTGGCGCCGTTATTGAGGTTGTACTCTTCGGGCCAGAGCTGGAGGCTGATATAATGATTGTAACCACTTTCTTTATCATCGAAAAGGTGGACCCAGCCGCCGCCGCCCTGGCCTAAGGCGATGGCCAATTCGTCGGCATTATCACTGTCCAGGTTGCCGACCGCCGGGCGGGTTTCACCGGAGATCTGGTTGTAGGCCTGCCACCACGGGGTTGCGAGCCAGGCCTGATTGATTATATTGCCCTCATCGTTAAAAGCCTGAACCTCAAAAGAGCCGTTGGCGCCGTTGCCCAGGCCGACAATAATTTCATTGTTGCCGTCGCCGTCAAGATCGCCGATAACCGGCCGGGTCTCTCCGTTTAACCGGTTATAATCATTCCAGCTTACTTCACCCCAGGACATATGCCGGCCTTCATTTGTCAGCACTTCATAAGTTCCGCCGGGGATTTCCGGGTTGTCGGCAACCGGACCGAAACCTAAAATTATATCGTCGATACCGTCACCGTTCAGATCGCCGGTTGCCGGCCGCACCTCACCGCGGGCGAGATTATATTCATTCCAGGTCGAAGCGATCCAGGTTTTATGTTTTAACTGATTGTCTTCGACGGTGAAAACTTCGACAAAGCCCATGCCGTTGCGACCGAGACCAATCAGGATTTCATCTTTGCCGTCGCCGTCAATATCGCCGCAAGTCGGCCAGGTTTCACCATTACCATCATTGTATTCTCTCCATTCGACCTGCCCCCAGAAGAGCGGTTGATAGTTGTCATCGAGAACCTGGAAGTATCCGGCCGGGACGGTTTCATCACCGGCAGCCGGACCCAAGCCGATAATAATTTCGTCCCTGCCGTCGCCGTTAATATCGCCTCTGGCGATCCGCGATTCTCCGGAGAGGCGGTTATACAGCGGCCAGTCCAGCCGAGTCCAGCTGTCGTGGAAAAGGTTATTGGTTAAGGTTTTTAACCAGCCGCCGTTTTTGGGCCAGGGGCCGGTGCCGGCAACGATATGGTCAGCGCCGACGTTTTCCGGGATGACGTCGGTTTCGCTGCTTGGGTCTGCCGGGGTTTCAACGCCGAAATCTTCATTGAGCGCCAGCGGGTCGAGGGTGAAGGCATTAGAAGCCGTGGAATCGTCTTTGCCGGCGGCAACCTTCTCCTTGACTACTTCATTTGAATAGTCACTGGAATGATTTTCATTATCGTAGGCCTTAACCGCGAAAAACCAGCTTTGTTTTCTGTTAAGGCCTTTGATTGTGTAGGTGGTGACATTGCCGACATCAATCGGGGGAAGGTATTTGCCGCTGGCATTACCGTAATAGAGCATATAGCCGGTGACGGCTTCATCCGGGCTTGGATCCCACTCCAGGGTGATATCTTCGTTGGCCGCGGGTTGTCCTTCGGTAATCGTCTGATCAACATTGACGGTTGCTCCGCCGGTTGCACCGGCAGTATCTGTATTGGCTTCATTCCGGGCGTATGTGCCGTTATTGTCAGCGCGGACATTACCGGGCAAAACCAGGGTTGCGAAGGTGACCGCCAGCAAAAGAATGAATAGCTTTATTGTGACGGCTCCGGTATTTTTTTCGGTAATTCTGTTCATGATTCAGTCTCCCTTTTATTTCAAGGGTTTTTCTCCGTCTGGTTTCCGTTCTGAAGATTGTTTATGATCGGTTCCAGTGAGGGGAAAAAACCCAGTATGGGCAGGTTGAGATAGCGGGCCGCCTGGCGGCCTGATTTAAATGACGGATCGGTAAACTCTTTAAAACCGATAATCAGTAACGCGATGAATAAAGGTATAATTATCGCAACCGCGGCGGCGCCGGTTCGATCCTCCCGCCACCAGGAATTATCGGCTGATTTGCTGAATCTGGTCTTGTCCAGTTGTAACATCCGCGGGGGACTGAACTCTTTATTGCCGGCCAACCCGGCACTTTGCCGGTGGTAGCCGGCCCGCAGACGACTTAGCAGTCGCTCTGTATAATAGTTGACAAGTTGTTCCCCAAGCCCGGCATCCGGCCCGCGGTAGCTGATGGTCAGGTCATTTTTCCGGTCGAAAGTCAGTTTGAGGGCCGCAATCGCCGCAAGCATTGTCTGTTTGTCTTTAAAATCGTATTTCGCCAGGCCGGGAGAGGTTTCGGCAAAATGTTTCCAATTGACCAAAGCCAGGCGATCGGTAAAAAAGCGATCCGGAGTTGTAGCCAGACTTTGCAGGGAGATCGTATCTACCGGACTGGTGGTTACCGCGACCGGATAGGCCGGATTAATATTGAAACTCCGGCTTAAGGTAAAACGATCGGCCTTAGTACCAGATATAAGCAAATAGACTGCCAAAGGGATAAAAGCAATAAACAGCCAGTGCCGATATTTAGTTAAAGCATAAAAATAGCGGCGTAAATTAAATAACATTGAGATTCTCCCTTAAAATGGTTGCGATTTTGCCGGGTTACAAAAATGTGGTTTAATTGGCTAAAGGATTACGATATTGGTTTATTATAAGGCCTAATGAACGTGATCCGGAAACTTCCAGCATGGTTTGGGCCTTTTTTACCTGTTGCCTGGGGGTGCGGTTGGCGAGAACGGTCAGAACTACGCCATTGGACTCTGTGGCGATGGCAACCGGGTCAACCATGTACCGGTTTGCGGCTAAAATAGCAGGAGTATCAATTATGGTTAAAGCATAATTTACTTTGTAGGTGCGGATGATATTCAACGCGTTTTTCGTGGTTTCCAATCTTTCATGCCGGCTTGGCGCCGGCAAGATATCCAGGTTGTCATAAGGAGTTGCCATAATCCGCTGTTGCAGAAAGATATCCTCATTATTTTCGCTGTTGTTTTCTGGTGGTTCGATATCAAAAAATGTGTGCAGGGTCGGAGCGTGCCAGTGACAGTCAATGAGCAGAATCTTGCCGGATAAATTGCGGGCGGCGACAATGCCGATGCCGGCACTGAAAATACTTTTGCCTTCCCCGGCAACGGCACTTGAAATGACAATTGTCGGACTGCTTATGCCTTTGATATTTGCCTGCAGGGAGGCGAATGCGCGGCCGGTTTCTGCGAGAATACCGGCAATTTTAGCCTTGGTTGCAGGGGATTCCGATTGGGTTTTCAAGGTTGGCTCCTTTAGTGCCTTACAGGTTATTTTCTTGTTTTAAAACAAGAAAATGTTCTGATAAGAGCACTTATTTGCGGGCCGAAAAAGCCCTGTTTGGGTTGCGGGATTTGTTCCCGCATTAGTACCTTACAGGTTATTTTCTGCACCAAAAAACAAGATTTAATAATCAGAAAATGTTCTGATAAGAGTACTTATTTGCGCCCAACGGAAGTGCCCTTGGGGTGCGGGCCGCGAGGCTTCGTTTGGGTTGCGGGGATTGTTCCCGCATTAGGGAAATATTTTGCCTGATCTATTTTACATAGTAAGTAACTATTCAGCCAAATTTTACCCCCCACCTTCTGGAGGGGGCGGGGGTGGTTTTTCGTAAGCGGTTGCGGAAACGATTTCGTTGTTTTTCGGAAGCGAGCGGGAGCCCATTAGCATTGCAACTGTTTGAGCGTAAGCGAGTTTTGCGAGGC
>WFRP01000326.1 GCA_015486505.1 Pseudomonadota bacterium
GCCTTTCAGAGTAATAGACCTTGGTTTTTGTCGTTGTGTTTTCCGGCAGGTCGGTAAACGTTAAAGGTGGCGGAATAAAATCAGTACCGGGATCAGCTTGATGATTATGGTTGAGATCGAAATAGAGACCGCCCTTTAACGGGTGCCGGGGATCTGAACCGATGGGGAGTGTGGAATCGTAACTGAGAGTGCTTAAATCCCACTCTCCGGTATCCGGGTTATAGGCCGGGTTGATGGGGGGATTACTGTTTTTGGTGCCGGCTTCACCGCCAGGCATTCCGTTACCGACGGGTGATTCCCAATTAACCAGCCAGGCCAGATCTTTAAGTTGTTCGGCAAAGATTCCGGCGCTGCATAAAGATAAGTTACCGCCGTTGGAGAGGCCGATAATCCCGACGTTGTGAGAAAGAGGGCACAGCGGCTCAATCAGCTCGGTTAAGGTTTTTCCGTTTATATCCTTAACTTTGTCCAGCGCGAAAAGCGTAACCTCCCGTAAAGCCGCAACCGAATCGGCGCCCCGGTAGTCGTAGGTCCCGCCGCTTTTATCCTGGTTGAGACCGGAACCGGGCAGATTCAGGCCGATCTGAATAAAGCCCTGTTCAGTCAGACCCGGGATGGTTGAGTTGAGTCCGACCCCGTCAAAACCGCCGACAATATTGATGGCAACCGGAGCCCCGTCGGCATAACGAGCCTTCTCGGGAACGTTGATTTTTATGGCTATGCCGGTCTCTCCGGCAGCCGGGCTGGGAATTCGGGTTGAGATTGAATCTGTTTGCCCGTGGTTGTCACATTCATCTTCCCAGTCGTTGTAGGCGGATAGCATCTGCTGCTGGGTTCCCCACTGAAGATAGCCCCCCGCAACCAGCGGAGCGACAACCTCATTAAGCATTTCACTCCAGTAAGCTAAATCCTGCTGCAACTCAGCGGAAAAATTGATTGAAAAGTTTGGACTCCGGCCGGTTATCCGGAGATATTCACTGTCAGCAAGCCCTGATGATGAGGTGAATGAGTCAATATGAACAATGAAATTCAGGGTGTTAACCCGGGTGGGGTCGGCCCGGTTAATGTACTGGCTTAAATAACGTCGCATCTGCTCCTTGATTCTGAAATGGCGTCGGGAAAGAGCTTGACCGATGCCCGGCAAATAGACCAGTTTGCCTGCAGGATCGTGAGTAAGGAATTTTTCGCTGTCGGTCAGGGCATCGGCCGCGGTCGGCCGCCAGGGATTCATAATCAAATAGTCGTAACTGGTTTGGGTGTTTTTATTTTTGAATCCGGATAGTACTCTGATGCCCTGATCATAAAGGATATCTTTGTTGACAAGGTCAAAATTGCCGTTATGATCAATAACTTCAGTCCCTGACATACTTTCCAGCAACTCGCGTCTCTCATTGACATACTTAGCTACATCAATATCGGAAATTTCCCGGGAATATTCCTGATGGCAACTGCAGTCAGAGGCGCCGTAAGCGTTCCCTTCAGCATCAACACAGTTAGGGCCGTGGCTGTGGGTTGAATAGGTAACCCGGTAACCGGTCGCGAGATCTCTTAAGGTGTCAGGGGCGAATTTTTGCGCTCCCACAACCCATTCAATCTCCGGCTGGATATTGAGAAAGCCGCCGTTTTCATAAAATATCCGGGACAATTCCCGCATTATTGCAGTTTTGTAGAGAAAATAGGTTTCCTGACTGATAAGTGCCGGGGTATCTTCAATATGAATGGAGAAACGTATCCAGATTGGCGCCCGCGGTTGGGCCGGAACCTTGATTGTGCCGATGGTTACAGCGTCAGCGGCGGCGGCAAATTCTTTCCAGATCGGCACGCTCACGGAGATATCATCGATGTCAAGTTCGGCGCCCGCCGGCAGTTTAAAGCCGGCGTCGGCATAGATAAATCCTTCGGTTGTTGCTGCAGTCAACTGGATTTGCTGCCAGTCACCTGTAATTGTGACAGGCTCGCCGGTTTCCCTGAAAACCGCCCGGCTGGCGCTGTCGCTGAAAATGATTTCAGGTTGTATTATAACCTGACCTTTCCGGCTGCGAACCCAGAAGGAAAGAGTTGTATCTTCAGCCTTGTCCGGCTGGGTTTGCACCATAAAAGAGGTTTTACAATCTCCGTTGACTAGGTGATAGCCCCGGTTGCCGCTGTGGGCTGACTGCGAACTTAATCGGCCGCTTGCGGGAATCGCTGCCGCGGGACAATCGCCGCTGCGGCTGATTTTAAGGTTGGGCAGTTTGGTTTCAAAGTCACCATTTTCTAAAAGTTCATAGGCTTCCACAAGCTCAAGTGAAGGAATGGCCAGAATCGGGTTCGGCAACCGGCAAGCTGATTCCGAGATTGCGTTCAAGGGAAGACTGAGGCAAAAAATCAGCGTGAAAAGAGCGATAATACCCGGCAATCTGTAGGCAAATGGATTTAAGCAACGAAAAAAGCCGGATTTATGCTCAGTAATTTTATTTTCCGAAGTTAAGGAAATTTTATTGTCGATCATTGCAGGTCCTCCCCCTAATCTAATGCGGGAACTATCTCCGCAACCCAATCGGGCCTTGCGGCCCGCAAATAAGTACTCTTATCAGAACATTTTCTGATTATTAAATCTTGTTTTTTGGTGCAGAAAATAACCTGTAAGGTACTAATGCGGGAACGATCCCCGCAACCCAAACAGGGCTTTTTGGCCCGTACCCAGGGGCACTTCCGTTGGTCGCAAATAAGTACTCTTATCAGAACATTTTCTTGTTTTTACAGTTGAAAAAAGCTGTCGAAAAAAACAAGAAAATAACCTGTAAGGTACTAATGCGGGAACAAATCCCGCAACCCAATAGAGCCTTTTCGACCCGCATCCAGGGGCAATCCGATGGTCGCAAATAAGTACTCTTATAAGCGAGTTTTGCAAGGCGGGCGCAGCGAGCGTAAGGAAAAACAGAAATCTTAACGCCGAGCGGAGAAAAACCGCGCCCGCCCCCGGATTCGGCTGAATAGTTACAAAACGACTTAATAACGACGATTTCGTCCCTGTTTGCGTTTGTTTTTTATGACGCGGCGCATATCTTTCGCAAAATCATTGACAAACAGAATGTAGCGGGCTTGTTCCCGGGGTGAGAATATCTCGGCTAAAGCCTGGCGCTCCTGTTCGGGGATGCGTGCCAGTTTAACACTGGTTTTTGATAATTTCAGCATTAATTTTTCCAACCCATCATTGGGGGGGGCCGGAGCGGCAACCGCATCTCTTAATTCAGCTAAAATATTTTGCCGTTGGCGAATAAGTTTGACGCGTTGATCGTCAAATTTTTTCAGAATAGTAAAAACCTGTTGTGATTTCTCCGGACTCAGGTCAAAATCTTCCATAAGCTGCCAATTACGCAGAGTGGTTAAACGCTCCCTGAGCCTGGTCTGCTTCTGATTGAACGCGAATGCCTCAGGGTTTGCCAGGGTTACGGCAAGTAAGAACAGGGCGCCTAAATAAAATATTTTTTTCATTTTATAATCCTCCTTTTTATATAGGTTGACAGTACTAATGCGGGAACAGCTCCCGCAACCCAAACGGAGCCTTGCGGCCCGCACCCAAGGGCACTTCCGATGGTCGCAAATAAGTACTCTTATCAGAACATTTTCTTGTTTTTTCAAACCGAAAATAACCTGTAAGGCACTAACTGTTGGAGTTGATTTCGATGGTTTCAGCTAACAGATCGGCCCAGTTGTCAATCGCAGCGTAGATGATTTCGCTGTTCGCATCGTCCTCGTTAGTCAGATTATTTTCGCTGTCGATTTCGTATTCAAAGCCGGGGATGCCTCCCGACATCAGGAATATATTATCGGGGCGTGAAGGTGTAACCAGATTAAGCGGGAAAAAAGTGAGGAGCAAAAGCGTAACCAGGGCCACCGGCACCAGGGCCCAGACCGGTTGCCATTGCCGGGAGAAAATCGGCCGGGAGAAAATCGGCCGCGAGAAAAATCTTTGCCGCAGTGGCGCCGGTTTGAGCTGTTTTTTTATTTCGGCTCTCAGATTGTGCCAGAAAGCGGCGGCCGGTTCTTTATGAATCTCATCTCGGATTAAATTAAGGGCAAAATCAAAAGTATCTATTTTCCTGGCGCAGCGGCGGCACTCCTGCAGATGATGACAGGCTTCTGCTTCTTCATTGCTTTCTGCGTGAAGCTTGTCCGGCGAAACTTTTGCGAAAGGTTCGAGTTTGCCGGCCCAGACTTTTATGAACTCATCACAATTCATTATATAACCTGTTGTTTGTGTAAGGTTTCTTTTAAGTTTTTCATGGCAAAATGCAGGTTGCTTCTGACAGTTGCCGGATTTAGTTCAAGAATTTCGGCAATTTCCGCAGGCTTCATCTCGCGAAACAGGTGGAGGCTGAGAATCATTCTCTGGCGCGGTGCCAGCTTACCAATAATAGTTTTAATCTTTTCGGCCAGATCCCGGGCGATAATTTTCTCTTCACTGTCAGTGGTGGGGCTCATAAACGAGTCGTCAAACTCAATTATGTCTGCTTCTCTTTTAATCCGGTCGTATGCCAGATTAAGCGCGATGCGCAGAAGCCAGCTGCGGAACCGGTCGGGGTCTTTCAGGTGCTTAAGTTTTTTAAAAGCGCGAATGAAAGCCTCCTGGGTTATTTCCTGAGCTTCATCATTATTCAGCAGAACCCCCTTAACAGTGTGGAAAAGCAAACGTTGATACTTAGTCATCAAACCGACAAAAGCATCTTCATCGTTATCTAAAAATTTTTCTATCAACTCCCGATCGCTCATAACCGCCTCTATAACACCAAGACGGCGCTGACCGGAAGATCGTTTAAAATTTTTGTAACTATTCAGCCAAATTTTACCCCACACCTTCCGGAAGGGGCGGGGGGGCGGAGCGGTTGCGGAAAGATTTCGTTGTTTTTCCCATAAACGAATTTTCATCTACTTGTTTTTTTTCTCTTTTTAAGTTATTAAAACGCGAAACCGGATTTGCGGGATAAATTTTAACTTCAATTCAATCCAACTCTATTTTATGTCATCGGCCTGTCTTCTTTTAAGTGAAAGTAAAAAGCTTGCCACCGATCTTGCCAAAACCCTGCCGTCTGGGGTTGAGTTGGTGACGCAGGCGGAATTTTCTGAAACTGCGGAACCGCTGTCCCGTTTTGCTTTTGCTCTGGTTGACTGCCGGGCGGCCGCTGATGCCGGTTGGCAGAATGCCTTGGCGGCGTTGAAGGATGCCGGCGGCGATGAATTTCCGGTGATTGCGATCTGCCGCCCTGAGGCTCTGGCTGAAGTGCGCCGGGCTTTGCAGGGCGGGGCCGATAATTATCTGTTTGCGCCGCTGCGCAAGGCGGAAACCAACCGGGTTATTGAGCAGTGCCTGGGCGGCGTTCGTTCCGCCGCTGCCGGCGGCCGCTTGCCGGGCGATGAAATCCTGCTGACTGAGGGGTTTTGCGGTTTTATCGGGGCTTCGGAAGCGATGAAGGGGGTTTACCGGCAGATTTTGAAGGTTGCCGTCGCTGAGAGCAGCGTTCTGATTCAGGGCGAAAGCGGGACCGGCAAAGAACTGGTCGCCCGGGCGCTGCATAGTTTGAGTCGCCGTTCACAGGGCGCGTTCGTGCCGGTAAACTGCGGGGCGATTCCGCATGATCTGCTGGAATCAGAGCTTTTCGGTTATGTTAAAGGAACTTTTACCGGGGCGGCCGGCGATCGGATCGGCCGGATTGAAATGGCGGAAAACGGCACCGTTTTTCTTGATGAAATCGGGGATATGGAGGCGTTGCTCCAGGTTAAAATTCTGCGGCTGCTCCAGGAAAAAACCATCGAGCCTCTGGGCTGGCGCAAAGCGCCGAAAAAAATTAATGTCAGAATCGTCTCGGCGACCAATCGCGACCTGGAAAAGGATATCGCGGCGGGCCGGTTTCGCGAAGACCTCTATTATCGCCTGAATGTTGTCTCGATCACCCTGCCGCCGTTAAGGGACAGGCGTGATGATGTCAGGGGCCTGGCCGAATTTTTTCTGCGGAATTTTAATGCCGGATTTGAAGAGCAGGATCAGGTTCTGGGGATTACGCCGGAGGCTTTGTGGCTTCTGGAAAATTATAACTGGCCGGGAAATGTCCGGGAGCTTGAGAATGTGATAGAACGGGCGGCGGTGATGAATCCCGGCGGCTGGATAATGCCGCTGGATCTGCCGGAAAAAATCTTTCAGGCGGAAGAAAATGACGCGGTCGCCGAAAATTTTTCCCCGGCCGCCGCCGTAACCCTGCCCGAAGACGGCATCTCTTTGAAATCCGAGGTGACGCGGCTGGAAAAAGAACTGATTGCCGAAGCCTTGAAAAGAACTCACGGAGTCAAGGAGCAGGCCGCGCGGCTGCTCAGAATAAACCGGACCACGCTGATTGAAAAAATCCGCCGCAACCAACTTGAGGAGGAGAGCGCCTGATGCGGGGCCCGGGAGATCACTTTCAGACTCAATTTTTCCGTTTAACCTGCCTGTTGCTGCTGCTGTTGCCGTTAATCCTGCTGGCGGTGGTGCCGGAATCCGCGGCTGAGATTGACCGAAATCGCAAGAATCTGCTTAAAATCCAGTTAAAAACCGACAAGAAGCGGGGCAAAAGCCGGATTGTAATGCGCCTTAATCAGGGCGGTTATTATGAAACGGAAGAGGAGCGTGAAAAACAGAAGTTTATTATCAAACTTTTTGACTTTCATAACTACGGCGCCCGGCCGATTAAAGTGGTTAATGACCCGATAGTCAAGGGTGTCAATATTATTCAGCACGAGCAATATCTGGAGATTGCGGTTTATCTGCGGGTGAGAACTTACAGTTTTAAGGTTTCTCTTTTTGAATCTCCGGCAATGTGCGTGGTTGATATCAAGGCGCTTGAACCTCTGTCTGAGAAAAAAACTGAAACCGGCAAAGCGGCGGCCCCGGTTCCGAAACCGCAGCCGGCACAAGAGCAAAAAAACGCGGCGGCAGACGCGACTACGCCGCCGGACGGGACTGCGAAAAAGCCTAAGCCGACTAAATCAGAGCTGGCGCTGGCGGTGGCCAAGGCCGTAAAGAAAACGCAACCTGAGGCAAAAGCTAAAGCCCCGGCTCCGGTGAAGGCGGTCGCCCCGGCCCCGCCGGAGAAGGCCGGCCCGGAAATCAAGCCGGAATCCGGGCCGAAAGTTCAGGAAAAATTACCGGTGCCCGGGCCTGATGCCGCTGCGGAAAATGCAGTTGATAAGGTTAAGGCTCCAGCGGCGGAATTAGAGGAAAAGTTCGGGCAGGTTGAGAGCGAAAGTCAGCCTGAGCCGAAAACCGGCGGCAAAACTCCGGCCGGAGCGGGAGATGCCGCAACCGTTAAACCGTCGACTACACTTTCGCCAACCGCGCCGGCTCCCGCCGCGCCGGCTCCGGAAAGATCGCCGGTGCCGCCCGCGTCGGCAGCTGCCGAAAAACCGGCTCCGGTTAAGCCCGCCCTGGTGGCCAAAACCGCGGTTTCGCCGCCGGCAGAGCCGGTTCCCGACTCCGAACCGACTTCAACTTCGTTACCCGAAGCCCCGGCGGCCGCCGCTGAAAAAGCGCCTCCGGAAATAGAACGGCAGCCGGGGCAGGACATTTTTGATAAGGGCCTGGCGGCCTATCAGGATGGTAAATTTGCCGACGCGGAAGAGTTATTTAATCAGGTGGCGACAAAATTCCCCAAGACCCCCCTGGGAATTTCGGCGCAATTTCGGAGTTATGATGCCCGGGCGCAGTCGCTGCTTGCCGATAAGGGCAGCCACAGCCTGATGTCGGGGCTGGTCGATGAATTTCTGACGGCGGTCAGAGCCCATTCCGACAATCCGGATGCGCCCTGGGCTCTGCTGCAGGTTGCCCGGCTTTATGAGAATATGGAGTTTTTCTATGAAGCGACCGGGGTTTATAAAGCCTTAATCAAACGCTATCCGCAAAGCCCCTTCGCGACCGCCGCCAATTTTGCCCTGGCCCGGCTTAACTTTTCCCTGAAGCGTTATGAAAATGCCTATGATGATTTTTCGGATCTGCTCAAACGGCAGCCGGACGGGGGGTTTTCGGTCTACGCCCATTATTACCGGGCCAATGCTCTCTATGAACTTGGGGAATTCAAGAAAGCTTTAGCCGAATATCGAGTCGGGATTGCCCTTGACTCCGACTTTCTCCATCGCGACCCGCTTTCGCTTTATCTTTTGGGAAGTACCTATCATCGTCTGCAGCGCTATCGTGAAGCGCGGGAATATTTTTTGATGATGCGTAATCTGTTTCCCAATGATGAAAACACGCCGCAGGCCCTGGCCAAAATCGGCGAGATCCTGGTCGCGGAAAAGAATTTGCCGGAAGCTATGTTGATGTTTACGACGGTGGTGAAAGAGTTTCCCGGCAGTGAAGGAGATGTGGTTTCCCGCCTGAAGATGGCAATCCTGGGCCAAGATCAAAAAGCCCGCCGTAAACTGGAATTGATTAACAGCGCTTACGGAAAATTTCTCGATAGCGAATCCGGCTATCTCTATTTGATTGAACATTATCCGGAAAGTCCTTTTTCCGATATCGCCCGGCTGGATCTCGGACGACTCTATTTTGAAAAGGCCGAGTATGAAAAAGCCCGTCAGGTTTTCGGTCAGATGTTAGAGCGTCGGCTCGAACCGCAGTTGCGTGAGGCGGCATTTGTAAATTTGCGTGAAGTGATTTATGTTGAATTGAAAAAAGATTTTAAGGAGGAAAAATTTGCTCATATTGTCGCCCTGCAGAATGAGTATGGTAAGGATTTTCTTTCCCATCCGAGCGCGGTCTATCCTTTTTTGTGGATTGCCGAAGCCCTGCACCAGGAGGGTTTTAACGAAGGGGCCCTGGCGGAAGAACGCGCGCTTAAAAAACTGCATCCCAAACCCGGCCCGGCCCAGATTATCGATTGGGGCATCGCCGATATTTTGGTGCGGACCGGGCGCTATGACGAAGCCGCGAAATTTATAGGTGAGATTGATTTTAAGCGCCTGCAACCTCTCTGGCGGGCGCGTATGCGGCTGTTATGGACGCGGATTCAGGTTCATCGCGGTCTTGTCGACGCGGCTTTTGCAAGTTTGCGCCAGGCGGAAAAGGAGTTGCCGGCTGCGGCAATCAGAGAGCGGGTCGTGGCCGGGGCGCTGGAAACCAATCTGTGGCTGCAGAAGAAAGAAACCCGCCGCGCCCTGGATATCCTGCGAGCGACGGTAGGCCTGGCTTTTGCCCACCCCGAAAAAGTTGTGGCTGAACGCCGGCAGCTGCTGGGTTATCGCCTGGCGCGGATGCTTTATGAGCAGGCCGACTATGGTGAGGCGCTTTCCTGGTTTACAAAAATTGAGCTGTTGACCCCGAGGGCCGGGATTGACGAAGTGCTTTACTGGCAGCTACGCTGTCAGATTGCTCTGGGGCGCGGGCCGGCGGTTGCGGTTCTGATCAAACGGATGCGGAGCGAATTTCCCAACAGTCCCTGGACGGCCTCGGCCGTAACCGCAGGTAAGGATTTCAGTTGGCGGCAGGAGAAGAACTCATTAAAGTAGTTATTGTCGATAACGACACCCGGTTCGCGTCAGCCCTGGCCGAAATCCTGAAAAAGGCCGGAATCCGGGCGGCGGCGGCCGGAGTGCCGGATAATTTTGAGCACTTTATCGCGGCTTCCGGGAGTATTGATCTGCTGGTGGGGGATCTGGATGCCGAATTTCAGGGAGAAAGCCTGATCGCTTTTCTACGGCGGCTTTACCCGGAAATGGAGATTTTGCCGGTGGTGGCCAGACCCACGGTTGACGGGGCGGTTGGCGCGATTCGCTCCGGGGCGCTCGATTATCTGTTGAAAAAGAATTTTTCTCTGCAGGAGCTGGCGGCCAAGGTGATTGCCTTTGTCAATAAACTTCGCCGGGCCGCCGGTGCCGGCGGCCGCCATAATCTGCTCTATCGTGATCCGCGGATGGTTCGGGTGATGGCTCTGGCCAAACGGGCGGCGGCGAGCCGGGCGACGGTTCTGATTCAGGGTGAGAGCGGGACCGGCAAAGAACTTCTGGCCCGCTATATTCAGCGTCACAGTCCCCGGGCGGATAAGGTTATGGTTGCGATTAATTGCGCGGCCCTGCCGGAAAATCTGCTGGAGAGTGAACTTTTCGGCTTTGAAAAAGGGGCTTTTACCGGCGCGCTGCAGCGCAAAATCGGTAAATTCGAGCAGGCTGACGGCGGCACTTTACTGCTCGATGAACTCGGTGAGATGGCGCTGCCGCTGCAGAGCAAACTGTTGCGGGTCTTACAGGAGGGCGAGGTCGACCGGCTCGGCGGGAAGCGGCCGATTCCGGTGGACGTGCGGATTATTGCCACCACCAACCGCGATCTTAAAGCTGAGGTTGAGGCGGGAAATTTTCGTCAGGATCTCTATTTCCGCCTCAATGTTATTCCCTTGACCCTGCCGCCCCTGCGGGAGCGGCCGCAGGATATTGAGCTTTTACTTGAGAGTTTTGTTAAGAAGTACAGCAAACTCAATGGTCGGCAATTTGTCGGCATTTCAGAAGCGGCCCGGCGTTTTCTTCTGCATCATGAATATCCCGGCAATGTCAGGGAACTGGAAAATATGGTTGAGCGCGCCGTGGTTCTGGCCCCGGGTTCGACCCTGGAGCTTGAGGATTTTTTCATTGATCCGGATGCGATCCCGGATATTTCACAACTGCCGCCCCTGCCGGATGAAACGGCTGCCGGTACGGCCATTGGCGCTGCGGACGCCGTCAATGCCGCGGCCGCGCCGCTGAATGAGTTGCCGCTGCCGGTGGGTACGACTCTGGCTGAAGTGGAACGCTATATGATTTATAAAACTCTAAAAGCTGTCGATGACAACCGCACCCACGCCGCGGCCCAACTCGGCATCAGTATTCGCACTTTAAGAAACAAACTTAAAGAATATCGCGAAAAATTCGGCGATGTCAGGGATATGGGCTGAACGGCGGCGTAATGAAACAGGTTTGTCGATGAAATCCGGCGCGGGATAGTGCTGACGGCACTGACGCTTTGTATTATGATTTACTTTGCAAAATTGTGGATTATAAGTTAAAACGCATGTAACTATTCAGCCAAATTTTACCCCCCCACCTTATGGAGGGGGCGGGGGTGGTTCTTCGTAAGCGGAGAAAAACCGCGCCCGACCCCGGATTCGGCTGAATAGTTACAAACGCATCTTGATTCCGGGTGAGATTTATAACTCAAGTTTTATCAGTTGAGAATTATGGCAAAAATTATTTTAGCCTGTCGCCAGAAACCGTTGGCCGCGTTTATTGAGAATGTGCTCGCGGAATTGAATGTGGAGTGCCGTTCTGTGGTTGACAGCGCCGCTTTGCCGGCGGCCGCGGCCGAATTTCAGCCGGATATTATCCTGGTCAACTCGGGCTTTCCCGAGCCTGACGAAAATTCGGTTCTGCTCGCTGAACTTAAGGATTCCGGTCTGGAAATTCCGCTACTTTCCATCTGTGAACCGGTGGAAGATAAGGTGGCCGATGTTGCCGGTGACAAGCCGCCGGAAATCCCCGATGTTCTGCGGTTGCCCTTTGCTGAAAAAGACCTGCGGAAAAAAATCGAAAGCCTGACCGGTATTGCTATAACGGAAAAATCTGCTCCGGCAACCGCTGCGGCCGTAATTGATGTCGCTTCGGGGGAAGATCTGCGGCAAAATTTACAACCGGAAAAGGCCGAGGATGGAACTATGGATAAAGTTAAAACTGCTGTCAAAACTTTTGAGCTTACCGAGATTGTCGAAGAGGGGCTGCCGCTGGATGAACTTCCTGAGCGGTGTGCCGATTCAGGCTCGATGGCCGGCCCTGGGGCGGTTGCCGCTGACTTTGAAGCGTCAGGCACTGAGCCGGTGGTTAGTCAGGATGTCGCTGAACTTGTGGCGGAGGATCTGGATTTTGATGATTTCGGCGGCAGCCTCGATGATCTGGAGACGGATTTGCAGGAGTCCGGCGCTCCGGAGTCCACTCCGGTGGAGACGGTTGCGGCAGATGACATTGCGGCATCTTTGGAATCCGTGGCGGCGGCAACTGCACCGGCGGCCGAAGATACGCTCGCACCAGCGGCTGCGATGGCGGCGGATGGGGAAAATGGTGTGGAACTTTCACCGGATTTGCCTGATTCAGCGGGCCCGGAGAGTGCGGGGAAAGCGCCTGAGCCGGTTGCCGGCGATCTTGATGCTTTACTTGATGATAATGATTTTGTCGAAGTTGAAATCCCGGAGGAAGAGGACCCGGTGCTGTCCGGTTTGAAAAAGGCCGGATTAACCCCGGAAGCGGAAGTTACGCCCGCTGCAGCCGAACCGGCCGCTGAGCCGGTCGGGACTGGCCTGAACGAGGTTGAAGATCTTTTAGATGCAGATGAGGCCGCCGCGGAAATCGCGGCTCCGGTGGCCGCAGACGCGGTTGCCGCTGACGCGGCTGAATTTATTGAAATGCCGCGCCCGGAAGAGGTCGCGGTGCCGGATCTTGCCGCGGTTGTAGCTCCGGCGCCGCTCGCGGCCGAAGGCCGGGCTGAGGCCGCCGCAACCGAGGTGCCGGAGGATTATCTTGAAGACGAGGAATTGATGTCCGCAACGGCGGAGATTGAACCGGAGACAGAGCCGGATATAGAGTTTTCGGCGCCAGGACTTTCTGAGGTTGAATCGGCAACAGAGCCCCCGGAAGCTGAACCGGTGTCGGGATCAGCGGAAGTTGCATCGGAAATGGAATCTCCGGAAGTTAAAGCGGATACGGAGTTTTCGGAGATTGAACCGGAAACAGATTCTCCGCCGGAACCTGAGTTAGCTCCGTCGTCGTCCCGGCTGTCGCCGCCACCGTTGTCTCCGGCCGAACCCCGGGTTCTGACCGAGTCGCGGACGCCTGATTTCTCGCAGCAGATTGAAGGAATGACCCAGGAGTGGAGTAAACAGCTTCTGCAGACAACCTACGCCAGTATGGACAAGATGATTAAAGCGATCGGCGATCTCGCGCCGACCATCGTCAATCAGGTTGCCCGCGAAGTTATTCCGCCGCTGGCGGAAAAAGTTATAAAAGCCGAAATCGCCCGGCTTGAAGAACAGTTACAGCTCGAAGAAGCTGAAGATGATAAACCACAATAAATTTGTAACTATTCAGCCAAATTTTACCCCCCACCTTCTGGAGGGGGCGGGGGTGGTGGTTTTTCGTAAGCGGTTGCGGAAACGATTTCGTTGTTTTTCGGAAGCGAGCGGGAGCCTATCAGCATTGCAACTGTTTGAGCGTAAGCGAGTTTTGCAAGGCGGGCGCAGCGAGCTTAAAGGAAAAACAGAAATCTTAACGCCGAGCGGAGAAAAACCGCGCCCGACCCCGGATTCGGCTGAATAGTTACATAAATTTTAACCTTTAACGAAAAGAGAGCTGGTGCAGAAAATATGGTAAATTTGAACAAGCAGCTTGATAAGAATTACGACCCCCTTAAAATAGAGGCGCGCTGGTACAAATTCTGGGAAGAAAAAAAATGTTTTGCCGCTGACCCGGAAGCGGAAGGTGAGCCTTTTTCGATGGTGATCCCGCCGCCGAATGTTACCGGGGTTCTGCATATGGGCCACGCTTTGAATAATCTTTTGCAGGATATTCTCGCCCGTTACCAGCGCCAGCGGGGGCGCAATGTTTTGTGGATGCCGGGTACCGACCATGCCGGGATTGCAACCCAGAATGTGGTTGAGAAACAACTGGCGGCAGCAGGGAAAGCCCGGCATGATATCGGTCGGGAGCAGTTTATTGAGCGCGTCTGGCAGTGGCGGGCGGAGTCCGGCGGGACGATTATTAACCAGCTTAAACGTCTGGGCTCATCCTGCGACTGGAGCCGGGAGCGTTTTACGATGGATGAAGGGCTCTCCAAGGCGGTGCGTGAAGTTTTTGTCTCACTTTACGAGAAGGGGCTGATTTATCAGGGCGATTACATTATCAACTGGTGTCCGCGCTGTCATACGGCGCTTTCCGATCTCGAAGTTGAGTTTGAAGAGCATAATGACGGTAAACTCTGGGACCTTGAATACCCTTTGGCGGACGGCTCCGGCTCGATCATTGTCTCAACGACGCGGCCGGAAACCATGCTCGGTGATACCGCGGTGGCCGTTAACGGCGCCGATGAGCGTTATCAGGATATGATCGGCAAAGAGGTGCTGCTGCCGCTGATGAAGCGCAGGATTCCGATTGTTGCCGATGATTATGTCGATCGTGAATTCGGTTCCGGAGCGGTCAAGATTACCCCGGCCCACGATGCCAATGACTTTGAAGTCGGCCTGCGTCATAAACTTGAAATTATCAAGGTTATGGATGAAGCCGGGATTATGAACGATAACGCCGGGGTTTACGCCGGTCTGAGCCGGGAGGCCTGCCGGGAACAGGTGATAAAGGATCTGGCGGAATTGAATCTGCTGCCCGCGATTAAAGATTATCAGCATAATGTCGGCCACTGTTATCGCTGTCAGACGATTATTGAGCCTTATCTTTCGAATCAGTGGTTTGTCAAGATCAAACCGCTGGCCGAGCGCGCCCGGGCGGCGGTTAAAGCGGGTGAGACCCGGATTATTCCGCAGAACTGGGAAAAAACCTATTTTAACTGGATGGATAATATCCGCGACTGGTGTGTTTCGCGCCAGATCTGGTGGGGGCACCGGATTCCGGCCTGGTATTGCGCTGATTGCGGCAAGCTGATTGTTGTCCGCGAAGATCCGGATGTCTGTCCGGAGTGTGCTTCGACCAACCTGCGGCAGGAAACTGATGTGCTCGATACCTGGTTTTCCTCCGGCCTCTGGCCCTTTTCGACAATGGGCTGGCCCGAAGCGACGGCGACGCTGAAAAAATATTATCCGACTTCGGTGCTGGTAACCGGTTTTGATATCCTCTTTTTCTGGGTTGCCCGGATGATGATGATGGGGCTTGAATGTATGGACGAAGTCCCGTTCAAAGATGTCTATATCCATGCTCTGGTGCGGGATGAGCACGGCCAGAAGATGAGTAAGTCGAAGGGCAATGTTATTGACCCGCTGATTATCATTGATAAATACGGGGCCGATGCCTTACGTTTTACGCTGGCGGCATTCGCGGCTCAGGGCCGGGATGTCAGCCTGTCGGAAGCCCGGATCAGCGGTTATCGTAATTTTGTCAATAAGCTCTGGAACGCGGCCCGTTTTACATTGATGAATCTCGAAGATTTCGACCCTGAGACTGAAATTTCGGGCCGGGAGCTTACGCTCGCCGAGCGCTGGATTCGGCATCGTTTAAATCAGACGACCGCGGCCGTGGTCGCGGCCCTGGATGAGTATCGTTTCAACGATGCCGCTCAGGTGCTTTATCAATTTATCTGGCATGAGTTTTGTGACTGGTATCTGGAGTTGGCCAAACCCGATCTTTTTCAGAGCGAGGATGTGGCGCGGAAGACCACCGCTCAAACCGTACTTTACCAGACTCTGGAACAGGTTTTAAGGCTTCTGCACCCGTTTACACCGTTTGTCTGTGAAGAGATCTGGCAGAGTTTGCCGCATACTGCGGCCATGCCGGAGAGTATTATGCAGACTCAATTTCCCGTATTTACAGTCGCGGTCGAAGATTTTTCCGCGGCCGCCGAGATGGAATCGGTTATGGCCGTGATTACGGCAATTAGGAATATTCGCGGCGAGATGAATCTCTCGCCGGGGCAGCGTTTGGCCGCAGTGGTCACCGGCCCGGATGCCGCCGCTGTCAAATCTTTGCAGAAAAGTGCAGCGGCGATTATTAATATCGCCCGTTTAACTTCGTTGACGATTGATGCGGCCGCGGCCCGGCCGCCGCAGTCGGCGGCGGGCCTGGCCGCAGGATTTGAGATCTTTGTGCCGCTTGAAGGATTGGTTGATTTTGCTCAGGAAGCGGCCCGGCTCGCCAAAGAGCTTAAAAAAGCCGAGAAGGAATTTACCGGGATCAGTAAAAAGCTGAGCAACGAAAAATTTCTCGCCAAAGCCCCGGATGCGGTGATTGCCAAGGAAAAAGCCAAGTCCGCAGAGTTGAGTCTTAAACTTGAAAAACTTAAAAACAGTATTATGACCTTGGAGCAGATGAGTGAATCTTAGCATCATCTCAAGACCGCTATCGTGGCTCCATATTTAAAAATAACTTATGCTTTTCCGCTCACGAATCTTTTTAGTCTCTCGCGTGAAAGGTGCAGAGACGTGAGAGAAACTAATGCGGGAACAAATCCCGCAACCCAAACGGAGCCTTACGGCCCGCAAATAAGTACTCTTATCAGAACATTTTCTTGTTTTTACAGTTGAAAAAAGCTGTCGAAAAAAACAAGAAAATAACCTGTAAGGCACTAAATCTGTGTTAATCTGCGATCATCTGTGGTTTCTATTTTTTTGTTGAACCACAGATGGACACGGATAGACACAGATAAAATTTTATAATTTCAGATAGCTGCAAACCGTTACTTAAAAATATTTGGAGTTGCAGGGCGGTATGGCGCAAATTCTCATAATTGATGATGATCAACAGATCGGCACTACTATAGGTTCCCTGCTTGAACGTCTGGGGCATAGTTATGATTTGGCCGGCAGTAAAAGTGAAGGTCTGGCCAAAGTGCAGAGCCTGGCTTATGATTTGATTTTTCTTGATGTTTTCCTGCCGGATGGTAATGGCATGGATATGATCAAAGATCTAAAAAGTGTCGAGCTGCCGGCGGAAATAATCATTTTGACCGGGATGGGCGATGTCGTCGGGGCCGAAATTGCCCTGCAGAACGATGTCTGGGATTATATCGAGAAAGGCTCGTCGTTCAAGGAGATTATTTTATCCTGTAAGCGGGCTCTGCAATATCGGCAGGAGCGGCTGCAACATTCGCGGCCGGTGGCTTTGCGGCTTGATTCTCTGGTCGGGCAGAGCCCGGAGATGAAAAGGTGCTATGACCTGGTAGCCCAGGCGGCTTCGAGTTTGACCAATGTTCTGGTCAGCGGGGAGACGGGCACGGGGAAAGAGTTGATTGCCCGGGCGATCCACCAGAACTCGGGCCGGTCGGCAGAAAACTTTGTTGTGGTTGACTGCGCGGCCCTGCCGTCATCGATGATTGAAAGTATCCTGTTCGGGCACGAGAAAGGCGCTTTTACCGGAGCTCACCACAGTCGCAAGGGGCTGATTGCCCAGGCTGCCGGCGGCACCCTTTTCCTCGATGAAATCGGGGAGCTGCCGCTGGAGCTGCAAAGGGTGTTTCTGCGGGTCCTGCAGGAACATCGTTATCGGCCTTTAGGGAGTTCGGTGGAATGCAAAAGCAGTTTTCGCCTGGTGGCGGCCACTAATCGCGATCTTAATGAACTGGTCGCGGCCGGGAAATTTCGCCAGGATCTTTTTTTCCGTTTAAACACTCTGGAAATTGAACTTCCCCCCCTGCGCCGGCGGTCCGAGGATATAAGAAGTATCGCTTTGTTTCATCAGAAACGGATTGCTTTGCGTTATGGCGGCCGGGAAAAAGTCTTTTCCAGCGGCTTGTTTGAGGTTCTGGAAGCCTATTCCTGGCCGGGGAATGTCCGGGAGCTCGTGAATGCCGTCGAATTTGCTTACTCTAAGGCCGGCCCGGGCGCGACCCTGTTCAGTCAGCACCTGCCGCCTGATATAAGGCTTTCCCGGGTATCGCGTCAACTGGCCGAGAAAAAGACCAGGGCTCAGGCGGAAATCGCCACTCCGCCGGTAAATGAGGAATTGCCTTCACTTAAGGAATACCGTTGGCGTATGGATGAAATCTATTTTAATAAACTTATGGCTCTGACCTCCGGAGAGGTAAAAAAGGCGATTGCCATTTCCGGCCTTTCACGCTCGGCCTTTTATGCCCTGCAGAAGAGATGCCAGGAATCCCCTTCCCGTACAACCTCCCCGCACAACCACTTGGATTAATCCCCGTTTTCCTGTAGAATTTTCGCCTTCTGCCAATTTTGTCCTGAATTATGGATAAGACCGTCTGTTTGTCCATAATTCAGGACAGCGCCGCACTCCGTCCTGAAGCGCTATCCTGTGATAATTCGCAAGATGCTTATTATATTGATGAAATATACTTTTTGCGGAAATTTTTGCTGTGGGAACGTTCCTTGCTGGCTTATGTGAATGTTTTTTGCTCGTAAGTATGTAATAAATAATATGAGTGCAGTCCGCAAACTTTATAAATTGGTAACTATTCAGCCAAATTTTACCTCCCACCTTCCGGAGGGGGCGGGGGTGGTTTTTCGTTAGCGGTTGCGGAAACGATTTCGTTGTTTTTCGGAAGCGAGCGGGAGCCCATCAGCATTGCAACTGTTTGAGCGTAGCGAGTTTTGCAAGGCGGGCGCAGCGAGCTTAAAGGAAAAACAGAAATCTTAACGCCGGGCGGAGAAAAACCGCGCCCGACCCCGGATTCGGCTGAATAGTTACATAAATTGTTAGCTGGAAGTTCGGTTGAGGTTGGAATTTTTATGAGTATCCTAGCTTACATACCCGGAGATAATCCTTCGGGAAAATATTTTCTGGCGCAGATAGAAGATTTGCTTGAGGAAGATCGGGTTGAACTGATTGATAACCTGTCCGGATTCGCGGCCCGGTTAAAGCAGCCTCTGGGGACGGCGGAGGTCGCGGTTTTGCTGCCTCCCAGTGAACAGAGTCTGATGAATCTGCTGGAGTTGTATCAGGATAAATTAATGTATAATCTGCGGCTGGTGGTAGTCCTGCCGGCTTTGGAGGATGATCTGCTTAGAATTGCTTATCAGATGTATCCCCGGTATATTACCGATTCTCAGGATGGCTTTGCCGGGATAAAGGATGTGCTGGTTAATCTTGTCGGCACTGCGAAATCTACTAATGCGGGAACTAATCCCGCAACCCAATCGAGTCTTGCGGCCCGTACCCAGGGGCACTTCCGCTAGTCGCAAATAAGTACTCTTATCAGAACATTTTCTGATTATTAAATCTTGTTTTTTGGTGCAGAAAATAACCTGTAAGGTACTAATGCGGGAACATATCCCGCAACCCAAACAGGGCCTTGCGGCCCGCAAATAAGTGCTCTTATCAGAACATTTTCTTGTTTTAAAACAAGAAAATAACCTGTAAGGCACTAAATTCTATGCCAGAGGGTGAATCATAATGGATGAAAAACTTTTTGTCTCTTTTGTTCTTGACCGCGAAAATGGACTGGAGATCGCGTTGCCGGCCGGGAATGTCTTTGAGGCGACCGGTGTAAACAACCAGATTCGGCCCCTGCCGTCGAGTCAGGGATTTGTTGAAGGGCTGATGCAACTGCGTGACGATGTGATCCCGATTGTTAATCTCAAACGGCGCCTGGGGATTGCTCCGGCCGAATATGACAATGAGGCCAAAATCGCAGTGGTTAAGGTTCTGGAGCAGCGTTGCGGTCTGCTTTTTGATGATATTCGCGATGTCTTCAGGATCTCTCCTGCAGCAATCTCTCCGGTTAACACCGCCCTTCAGAGTGATGACCGAATTATATCGGACCTGATTAAACTTGATGGGGCCAACCGGGTTCTGGAACTGCTTGATCTTGACTATCTTTTCTTGGGGGATGACTCCGGAGTTGTTGCTGAGGGGGCGGTTGCCGGAGCGGATGAAGAGATTGGGCAAAAGAGTTATTCCCGATTTCTGGTTTTCGGCTGCGCCGGTCAGGAGTATGGGGTGTCGGTGGATTTTACCCAGGAGATAAGTTTTTTCAGAGAGATTGACGAGATGTACCGGAACGGCATCGTTGAAGGGGCGCTGCAGATCCGGGGGCATACAATTCCGGTTATCGATGCCGGGGCCCTGCTGGTCGGGTCGCGCTCTGAAACTGCCGCAGATGAAGAACGCCGCATTATAATTCTGACCGCCGACGATATCTCTTTCGGTTTGATCGTTGATGAGGTTCGGGAAATTATCAATATTGCCGATGACATCATTCTGCCGATGCCGGCCAATGGCAAGGTCGGGGCGGCGGGGGTCTATAATCATCCCGGCGGCGGTAATGTTATGCTGCTTGATATTGACGGTCTTGTCAGTTCTCAGACAACCCAGCTTAAATCAATCGCCAGGATAAAAAAGGATGTTGCTGAGGATGAAACCGTCGCGGACAATATTTCGCATAATATCATTACGGAAAATTGTTATCTGATTGTTTCAATCGGGAAAAAATTTGCCCTTGAACTAAGTGACGTCCAGGAAATTATTGAATATGAAGGGATTTTGAGTCTGCCGGCCGCGACCGGTTTTCATCGCGGGGTAATTAACCTGCGCGGCCTGGTGGTTCCGGTTGTGAATCTTCGGGAGTTTTACGGTTATCCTGAAATTCCCCTGGACCCGGCGTTGAAAAAATTGATTATCTGCCGGGGTAAATCCCGAACTGTGGCTCTGGAAGTCGATTCGATCGTTACGATTTTCAAACGGGAACAGTTTTACACAACCCCGTCAATAAAGCGCCAGTTCAGCGCCCGTAAAGATACCCTTGATCGTTTGATTGAGTATATCGATAGTGATGATGGGCTGCAGGAGCATGTTCTGGTGATCAATGTTTATAATCTTATTCAAAATCATCTCTATATCCCGCTTGAGGAAGATGAAGATTCCAATAGTAGTGGTAATAATAATAATAATAATAATGAAGAAGTGAAGTAATTTAAACTGTATCGACTAAACAGGGAGAGAAAAATGGCAACGGCGACCGATAGCAGCAGTACAATTGACAAGTCCTGTCTGGAACTGATTGACATTCCGGGTTTTATTGTTGATGAAGGTTTTAATATTACCTGGGCGAATAAGAAGTATCTTAAGTTATTTAATCTTAAAGCCAATGAAGTGTTGGGCAAAATGACCTGTGAAGAGGTCTGCGGCAACCAGCATTGCGGAACCAAAGATTGTCCTGTAACCAAAGCCAAAAGAATTCATAAAGCGGTTCAGGCCGAGATTATTTATAAAGCTGAAGATGGAGAAATAAAATACTTTTCCACCCGGGTGGCGGAGTTGCCGGATAAATCCGGCCATCTTGTTACAATGGACGATATTTCAGAATTACGGGCGGTGCAGGCGCATAAACTGCAGCTCGAAAATGATCTTAATATTATCCCGACCCCGATTATGGAGATTGACAAACTCTATAATATTACCTTTATGAATCCGGCGGGGGCCGCGGTTGCCGGTTTGCTGCCGGATGAGGTGATCGGTAAAAAATGTTACGATCTTTTCAAAACGCCGCATTGTAAAACCGAAAAATGCGCCTGCGCCCGGGCGATGAAAACCGATTCGGTAATCAGTGACCAGACGATCGCCCGCCCGCGGGATGGAGTGATTATTCCGATTAAATACACCGGGGCCCCGGTCAAGGATGCCAAGGGTAATATCAAAGGGGCGCTCGAGTATATTCTTGATGTCACCGACGAGATGAAAGAGAAACAGGCGGCGGCCGAGAAGGTTGAAAACCTGAACACGATTCCGACGCCGATCATGGCGATCGATACCGATTTTAATGTCACCTTTATGAATCCGGCCGGGGCCGCGGTCGCCGGGATGACTCCGGATGAAGTGGTCGGCAAAAAATGTTACGATCTTTTCAAGACGCCGCATTGTCAAACTGAAAAATGTGCTTGTGCCCGGGCGATGAAAGCTGATTCGGTAATCAGCGACCAGACCATCGCCCGGCCGGCAGAAGGTGTAATTATGCCGATCCGTTATACCGGTTCGCCGATCAAGGATGCCAAGGGCAATATCAAAGGGGCGCTGGAATATATCCTTGATGTCACCGACGAGATGAAAGAGAAACAGGCGGCGGCCGAGAAGGTTGAAAACCTGAATACGATTCCGACGCCGATCATGGCGATTGACACCGATTTTAATGTCACCTTTATGAATCCGGCCGGGGCCGCGGTTGCCGGGATGACCCCGGATGAGGTGGTCGGCAAAAAATGTTACAATCTTTTTAAGACGCCGCATTGCCAGACGGAAAAATGCGCCTGCGCCCGGGCGATGCAGACCGATTCGGTGATCAGTGACCAGACCATTGCCCGGCCGGCCGAAGGTGTAATTATGCCGATCCGTTATACCGGTTCGCCGATCAAGGATGCCAAGGGTAATATTAAAGGGGCGTTGGAGTATATCCTTGATGTTACCGACGAGATGAAAGAGAAACAGGCGGCGGCCGAGAAAATCGAAAACCTGAATACGATTCCGACGCCGATTATGGCGATCGATACCGATTTTAATGTCACCTTTATGAATCCGGCCGGGGCCGCGGTCGCCGGGATGACTCCGGATGAAGTGGTCGGCAAAA
>WFRP01000327.1 GCA_015486505.1 Pseudomonadota bacterium
GCCAAATTTTACTCCCCACTTTCTGGAGGGGGCGGGGGTGGTTTTTCGTAAGCGGTTGCGGAAACGATTTCGTTGTTTTTCGGAAGCGAGCGGGAGCCCATTAGTACCTTACAGGTTATTTTCTGCACAAAAAAACAAGATTTAATAGTCAGAAAATGTTCTGATAAGAGGACTTATTTGCGACCATCGGAAGTGCCCCTGGGTGCGGGCCAGTAACTTTCTTTTGGGTTGCGGGGATTGTTCCCGCATTAGCATTGCAACTGTTTGAGCATAGCGAGTTTTGCAAGGCGGGCGCAGCGAGCGTAAGGAAAAACAGAAATCTTAACGCCGAGCGGAGAAAAACCGCGCCCGACCCCGGATTCGGCTGAATAGTTACAAAAAGAGAATAAAAATGCCGATTTATGAGTTTGAGGGGCGGCGGCCGGCTATCGCGGAAACTGCTTATGTCGCGGAAACCGCGATAATTATCGGGGATGTGCGGCTGGCGGAAAATGTTTATATTGGCCACGGCGCGATTCTCAGGGGTGATTACGGAACCATCGATATCAGTCCGCAAACTGCGGTTGAAGAAGGGGCGGTTTTGCATATTAATCCCGGGGCCGTATGTAAAATCGGCCGGCGGGTGACGATTGGTCACGGGGCGAAACTGCACTGTCTTGAGATTGCGGACGCCGCGGTTATCGGGATTGGCGCGATTCTCTCTTTTAATGTCAAGGTTGGTGGATGGAGTATTGTCGCTGAAGGTGCGGTGGTGCCGAATGGCCGCAAGATCCCTCCCGGGGTTATCGTGGCCGGAAATCCCGCCGCCGAAATTGGCAAAGTCGGCGACCGGCATCGGCGGTTCTGGAATTATGGGAAGGATCTTTATGTCGATTTAGCGGCGCGTTATCCTGAGGGGTGTAAACGCATTGGTTGATGGCGTTATTTCTTTCGCTGCGGCCGCGACAATAGATGCGGCCGCAACCGGCAGTCTCAAAGCCGGGGCCGGTCGGGCGCTGGATGCCGGGTTGCCGCTGCCGGAGTCCGGCTTGAAAGAGTTGCTGGCCGGACGTTTAGGGGAGACTTTCAGCGTTCGTGTAAAAGAGGTTTTGGGCCCGGAAAAACTGCTTCTGGAGATCGCCGGTTCCGAGGTTGTCGCCCGGGGCGCGGCGCCGGCGGGAAGCACCGGTTGGCTGACGGTGCGTCTCGAAAGTGTTGAGCCTTTGATTCAGCTAAGTTTGGCGGAAGCTGATTCTGCGGCCCTGCCGCCGTCAATCCGTCAGAATTTGAGTGAATTAGTACTCAAACCGAATATGTTTTCGGAAAACCTGATGGAGCTGAAAACACTTTTACTCGATAAAAATTTACCCCTGCCGATGGCCGCGCGTCATCTTCTGGAAAATTTGATCAGCCGATTTTCGCTCTCGACTTTGCTTGGTGATTTGCGCGGCGGGGCCGGATTGGCCCTGGATAAACTCGGTTTACTGCACGAGCCGGAGCTGGGCGCGTTGCTTCTAAGCGGGGCTGAGAAAAAATCGGCTCCGCCGGCGGGGCGGGAACCTTTGAATATCAAAGAGAGCCTTTTGCGGTTGCTGGCCGACCTTGGCGGCGGTCCGGCGGCCGAGTCTCCGGCGGCAGCGGGAGAGCGGGCGCTGTCGGAAAAATTGCACTCAACGCTTAATTCCCTTAAGGATATGGTTGAGCTTAATCAGGTTCTCAATAATCCGGGTCTTAAAAATGAAGCGGAGCTTTTGCTGCTGCTGCCGTTATGGAGCGGTGAGGTTTACAGTGATTTGTGGCTGCGTCTGTCTAGGAATAGCGGCGGGTCGGGGAAAGGTTTAGGCGGAAACCTCTATACCTTGATGATTTATCTTGATTTTGCCGAGTTGGGTCCCCTGGGGGCCCAGCTGGTGGTCGGGAATCGGGAACTGCAGGCTAAATTTCTGACCGTTGCTGAGGACGCGGCCCGGAATTTGCGTAAACTTCTGCCGGAAGCGCGGGAGCGTTTAAGGGGGGATTTCCCGGGAGGTCTGCTCCTGCAGGTCGAAACCGTCGGTACGGATGCGGTGGCGGCATTCCGGCAGCGGGCCTTTCTCGCCTCTCTGCCGCCCCTGCTGAAAACCTCCGGTTGACTTTTCGCATTTGTTCACCGGCCCCGGCAATATTTTCTTGCCAAGTAAGTGATTCTCGGTTTATAGAGTGATGGCGTCGTAAAAACCGATAAATTATCTTAAGCTCCTAAGCCAAGTGGTGTTTTAAGTCATGATTATAACCTGCCCGCGTTGTTTGACGAAATTCAGTTTGCCTGATGAGAACCTGAGCCCGGGGGTTGAACTTAATTTACGTTGTTCCCGTTGCCGGGAAGAATTCAGGTTTTCTCCTCAGGCTGATAACAGCGCTGTCGAAGATGCGGCCGACCCTTTAGCGACTGTCGGCGAAGAGTTGTCGGCGGATCCGGCTGATTCTGCTGAAGTCGATCAAAGTGAGCCCTCGATTACTGCGGTTGACCCGGCTCCGGAGCTTGACTTTGACGATGACTTTGACGATGACTTTGCGGCAATCGCCGAAAATGACCCGGTCGCATCCGACCCGGAGACAACGGCGGCGGAAGCTGAAATGGATGTTAAAGAGCTTTTTTCAGAGCCCGGGGCGGCTGCGGGTGAGCCCGAGGTCGGGGAAGATGCGGCGGCTGCGACCGCATCTGAAGAAACTATCTTTGAGTTGTCGGACGATTTTGACGACGATGAGGTTGATTTTGACGTTGTTGATGGAGCTGCCGGTGCGGATACCGCCGCGGCCGCGGCTGAAGGTAATGAAGATATCGATGATGCCGCAGTTGAAGAACTGGCCTTAAATATTGATGATATTGATTTAGGCAATATCGAGTTTGACAGTCTTGACGATGAATCCGTGGCCGGTACTGCGGAAAGCGGTGCCGGCCGCAGCGTAAAACCTACACAGATTGATGATGATGACAACTTTTCCGGTTTGCTTGATCCCGGCACCACCGCTGACGTTGTGGTTGCGGAACCGGCCGTATCACTTGTGAGTACCGGGGAAAAAGTTGTCGAGAAGAAAGCAAAGCCAGTTTCCGGAGGTGGCCTGAAGCGCACCTTGATTATGGTGATCGCCTGTTTTCTGGTTCTGAGTCTGGGATTGTGGGGCGGTTACGGTTTGTGGCAGCGTTTTTCCGTGAATATGGCTAAACATCTGCAACTGCAGGAGATCACCAATCAGCGTCTGCGTCTGCCCTCGGATCGGGTGGTTATTGTTCTTCGGGGCAAATTGGTAAACACCTCGCCGAAGATGGTCACCAATCTTAAAATCAAAGGGGTTCTGCTCGATAAGAAGGGCAGGGCCGTCGCCGAAGAGGTTACTTCCGGAGGCGTGAGCTTTTCCGAAGCTGAACTTGATCTTTTAGACGGCAAAAAACTGGCTATGCTCGAGAACAGCGCCGTTAATCTGCCGCCGAATGGCGGCGAACTGCCGTTTATGATTGCCTTTTATGATTATCCTGCCAGCGCCAGCGATTGCTACGTTGAACTCTCCTCGTTCAAGGTCAAAAAAGGGCGTGTGCGTTAGTTTTCTGAAATGGTCCCGGGAATCGGCTGTGGCCACATTTTTTAACGGCAGGCGTTTTTCTTGTTCTTTCATCCACGAAAAACACGAAAGGACACGAAATTTTTTGTGCTTTTCGTGCTTTTCGTGGTTTATAAAAAAGGTAACTATTCAGCCAAATTTTACCCCCCCCCACCTTCTGGAGGGGGCAGGGGTGGTTTTTCGTAAGCGGTTGCGGAAACGATTTCGTTGTTTTTCGGAAGCGAGCGGGAGCCCATTAGCATTGCAACTGTTTGAGCGTAAGCGAGTTTTGCAAGGCGGGCGCAGCGAGCTTAAAGGAAAAACAGAGATCTTAACGCCGAGCGGAGAAAAACCGCGCCCGACCCCGGATTCGGCTGAATAGTTACAAATTTTTTTCTTGGCGTCACCACCGCGCCTCTGTGAGAAATAAAAGCAGTTTTCGCGCAGAGGCGCAGAGGAAAAGCCCGGAATATAATTCGCCGCAGTTTTCAGAAAGTCAAAAAATCAGTAACCCCCAGGTCAGGGCCGCCAGGGCCAGAGCCACCATAACTATCGCTGAAGCAACATCTTTAGCGCGGCCGGAGAGTTCGTGCGGCTCACTGCCGATGCGATCAACCACGGCTTCAATGGCCGAATTCGTCAATTCGGCCATCAGCACAATCAGCCAACTACCAATCAGCAGAACTTTTTCCAGCGCCCCGTCACCAAGCCCCAGCCCCAGAGGAATAACCAGCAGCAGAACATAAACCTCCAGACGAAAGGCCTGCTCATATTGAAAAACGGCCCGTATACCGTTAACGGAATAACCGCTTGCCCGCCGCAAACGGCTGCCTAAAGATTGCAAATCACGCAAAAGCTGTTCTTTCATCATCGCAATAAACCTGTCCGAGCCAACGAAATCATAATTTAATATTGTCCAATTGGCCCCGGTGCCCGATCACGACCAGAACATCGCCTTCGGCAAGCGTGTCATTCGGGTTGGGGATAAACCGCGCCGGAGCGCCGCTGCCGGGGCGGATGGCAATTACCTGAATTTTATAACGGTTGGTTAAATCAAGCTGCCGTAAATTTTTACCGGCGGTCTGATTAATGGTTAATTCATGAATGATAAGATCGTGATCGAAAGGCAGGTAATCGACGAAACCGGGATGGGTAATCCGGTCAGCCAGCTGTTTCGCCGCCAGATCTTCCGGAATAACAATCCGGTCGACCCCGATTTTTTCGAGTAGCTTGCGATGATCCGAATTACTGGCTTTCACCCAGACATGGGCAATCCCGATTTCCTTGAGAAACATTGAAATCATCGCGCTGGCCGAGATTGAATCACCGACACTGACCATCACATACTCAAGTTCCGCGACCCCGGTCTGTTCCAGCACCTCTTTTTCCCGGGCATCAGCCAGATAGACCTGGGTCAAATTCGCCTGGGCCTGTTTTATATGAACCGGATCATTATCGAGGCCGAGAACATCGTGACCGAGTTCAACCAGATATTCCGCAAAACGCAGGCCGAACTTTCCTAAACCGATTACCCCTATCTGTAATTTTTCTCTTGCCATCGCAAACCCTCTACTACCATCTACCCAAAATCACCCAATCAAAGGATGTTCCTCAGGCCACTCAAAAAGTTCTTTGCGCTGATAACTCTGGATTGCGGCGACCAGGACAATCGGCCCCAGGCGGCCGGCAAACATCAGAATGATAATAATCAGCTTTCCAATACAGGTCAATTTCGTCGTCAAACCCAGACTTAAGCCGACCGTGGCAAAAGCGGACACGGTTTCAAAAAGAATTTTCAGTTCCAGATCACGGCTCTGCGGATGCGGAACCAGTCCGCCTTCAGTAATATTGAGTAAAAAAGCGGCGGAAAGAATAATTACAACCGAAAAAAAGAGCAGAACCAGAGCTTCATGAATGGCTTGCCGATCCACGGCAAAACGGCCGATAACCGCCTGGGAACGCCCCTTGAACTGCCCCCAGAGAAAAGCCGTCAAAACCCGGAAAGTCCCGATTTTAAGACCGCCGGCACAGGAACCCGACCCGCCGCCGATGAACATCAAAACAAGCATAAGATAAAGTGACACATTGGTCATGGCGGTAAGATCAACCGTATTGAAACCGGCGGTGCGACAGGTAACCGACTGGAAAATACCGGCCAGGAACGTCATCGCCCGGCCGGTTCCAGGCGGGGCCGCGCAACCTTCAAAAAAAGCGATTCCGAGGCCGCCGGCCAGAATCAGAAAAATCGTCGTTGATATGATAATCCGGCTATACCAGCTAAGTTTCCGGGATTTCGGCCGGCGCCAGGTTTCCCGAAAGAGATAAGTCCGCCAGCCCCCCAGGGTTGCAGCAAACCAGCCATTAAGTTCAACCACCACTGAAAACCCGAGACCGCCGCTGACAATCAAAAGAATGAAAACCGAATTAACCCCCCAGTCGGCATGCCAACGCATCAGGCTGTCGTGATAAAGAGAAAAGCCGGCATTACAAAAAGCGGAAACCGCGTGAAACAGCGCCGGGAAAAAGGTAAATGCCTGCGGGTCGGCAACATGCAAAAAAACGGCCCCGGTTATTTCTATAACCAGGGTCCAGCAGACAATCCGAACCAGAAGTTTGCCGAAAGGCAGATTACGATCATGCTGTAAGCCCTGACCGGTCACCAGACGATCATTAAGCGCGACCCGCTGCCGAATCAAAAAATAGATCAGGGCGGCATAGGTCATAATCCCAATCCCCCCTAACTGAATCAATAAAAGGATAACACTCTGGCCGAAAAGAGAAAATGTCGAACCAATATCTATGGTCGCCAAACCGGTGACACAGATCGCGGAAGTCGCGGTAAAAAGGGCATCAAGCCAGGAAATCGGTTCCGCTGCCGCCCGGGCCCCACCGGAATGCAGCAACAAAGTCCCGAGCAGAATCGTGCCGCCGAACAGAATAATCGGCAGGGTTACAGGAGTGATTCTCGGATACTTGTTTTTCATTACGGCAGACAAAAAATTCTAATGCGGGAACTATCTCCGCAACCTAATCGGGCCTTTTTGGCCCGCAAATAAGTACTCTTATCAGAACATTTTCTGGATATTAAATCTTGTTTTTTGGTACAGAAAATAACCTGTAAGGTACTAATGCGGGAACAGATCCCGCAACCCAAAAGAAAGTTACTGGCCCGCACCCAGGGACACTTCCGATGGTTGCAAATAAGTACTCTTATCAGAACATTTTCTGATTATTAAATCGTAACTATTCAGCCGAATCCGGGATCGGGCGCGGTTTCTCTCCAACAGGGCACAAAAAAAGGCTGCGGCATTGTAAAGCCATCAGCCTTTTTTGTCAAGCCGGCGCGCAACCGTCTGGATA
>WFRP01000328.1 GCA_015486505.1 Pseudomonadota bacterium
CGGGAGATCGGCAGAATGAAAAATGTGCCGAGAAAGAGTACCAGGACCGGGCTCGAAAGACAGGCGTGAACCACCTTGACTGAATTGCGGGCCGTGCTTATGACTTCGCCCTGTTGGGTGGTGTCGGTGAAAAGGCTGAGAATCGCGGCCGCGTGCGCGATGATTAGGCTCTGCAGTCGGGAGCCGAGAGCGCTTTTAAGGAAAAGGTCGTAGAAGATATAGGTGAAAATAAAACCGCAGCTATAAAGCGCGATTTTCTGAAAAATAAAGCGGCGGCTCGGGGACAGAAACGGTAAGCCGCTGCCGACCCCCTGGGCCCACCAGATAAACACTCCCAGAGTTCCTGTGATCATTAAAGCCTGGCCGACAATGATATGCAGGCTCCAGAAACTTCCGGAAAAATTTGCCGCCAGCACAATTATCATTAAAGTGCGTAGCAGATTCAGCAGCACCACCGTGGTCAGGCCGGCGGCAAGGCCGGTAAGCTTTTCCCTGAAGGAGGCCGGAAAAGCAATAATTACCGCCGCCAGGAGCAGGAAAACAAAACTGCCGGTACAACTGCCGGCAACGACAAAAGTCCGGCCGAAGAGGGTCAGCATACTGCCGTTAACCCGGCATTCAAGGCCGAGGAGAAACAGAATTTTGGCGGTAATCAGGGTCGAAAATTCAGCATAGGGGGCGACAATTGTGGCCTTAAACCAGGCCGCCTGATCCAGCCAGTAAAAAAGCGCGGCCAGGCCCCAGAAGCGAGCCAGCCAGACCAGAGTTTTATTGTTGGTAAAAGACAACGTCATAATATCTGATTGAATTTATTTACAAGCATCCCAGACCGCTATCACGGCCACATATATACAAGTAACATATTTCCCTCTGCGCGAAAACCGGTTTTATCTCGCGCGGAGACGCGGAGGCGCAGAGAGACAAGATAAAGACTTTCAACACATTTACCTGCTGAGAAAGGACGCGAAAAAAAATATTATTTCAGTCAGTTATATAGTGTTATTGGGGGGCGAATCCCGCGGTTCCGGGTTTTGCGTTTTTTCCTGGCGCCGTTGGCGCCAGCTGCTGGTGATGCCGGAGATTGCCAGAATCCAGGCCGGGATTCTTAAATACCATGAGGTTTTGATACCTGAAATCTCACTTTCCGGCAGCCATAGACGGACACTGATGGCGAGAAACAGGAGAAAAAAGGCGCCGGCCGCCAGAGCCGAGGCCAGGCGGCGGTGTTTTAAGGCGAGGATGGTAAATATCAGACAATGAATCGCAAAGACAAATAGCATTATTTCCCAAAACCAGTCAGGCATAACTTCCTCTTATTTCACTCTTTACTGCAGAAAAATTTTACAGGCGATAATCGCGCCGATGACGCCGGCAAGATCGGCGAGGAGACCGGCAGCTAAAGTATGGCGTACCTTTTTAACCTGGACCGCCCCGAAATAGACCGCCATAACGTAAAAGGTGGTTTCGGTCGAGCCTTGCAGGGTGGAGACCAGATAGCCGGTGTAGCTGTCGGGACCGATGGCCGGATTGTTGATGGTTGCCGCGAGAATGCCGTAGGCCCCGGAGCCCGAGAGCGGCCGCAGAATCGCCATCGGCAGAGCCTCGACCGGCAGCCCTAAGGCAGCAGTGTAGGGACCGATAGCACTTCCTAAAAGATCCATAACCCCGCTGCCGCGCAACATGCCGATGGCGACCATAATAGCGACGAGATAGGGGATGATTTTAATTGCAACCTGAAATCCCTCTTTGGCGCCGTTGACAAAGGTCTCATAGACCGGGACTTTTTTCCAGATACCGAAACTTAAAAGAGAGACTATTAAACCGGGAACGATCCAGCCGGAGAGCGCCTGACCGTGGATTACCATGAAAATAATCAGGGTGCATAACCCAATGATCACGCTCAATGTCCGGCGCCATGAGAAATCGTTGTCACGTTTTTTTGCTGCGGTCGTAACCGGTATTTCAGCCGGGGGCGCGGGCGGATTCCCGGTTGCTGGTTTCGGCGGATGTTTCCGGCGGTTTCTTCGGGCCAGCAGTTTGGCGCTTAAAATTGCTACCGTGGTCGAAAGAATTGTCGCACAGAGGGTGGTCGGCAGAATCCCGGCGGCATTAGTGGAACCGGCCGCCGCCCGGAGCGCGATTACCCCGGTCGGCAGCAGGGTGACGCTTGAGGTGTTGATGGCCAGAAACAGGGCCATAGCGTCGGTGGCGACCCCGGGTTCCGGATTCAGGGTGTCAAGCTCCTGCATCGCCTTGATCCCGAACGGAGTCGCGGCGTTGCCCAAGCCTAAAAGATTGGCGGAAAGGTTCATAACCATCGCTCCCATCGCCGGGTGCTCGGCCGGGACTTCGGGGAAAAGCCGGATTAAGAGGGGGCGGATGCCCCGGGCCGCAATTCGCAGCAGACCGCCCTCTTCGGCGACCTTCATCAAACCTAAAAACAGCGCCATCACTCCGATCAGGCCGATGGCGAGACTGACGGCATCACCGGCGCTGGTGATGATGGTTGCGGTCAACGCCGTCAGCGGTGCTTTGCCGCCCGCGGCCGGAATCCAGGCAAGCTGGCGCCAGCCGGCGACCAGAAAGGAGCTGAGAATAAAAAAATAGAAGAGAAAATTCAAAGGATTTTTAGTCTAAATCAAGTCGTTCTGTACCAGGCGGGCAAAATTGGCAAATGAACGGTCGTAGGTTTTCTCGATGTCGTCGGGAAAACAGCAGCCCGGCAGCTGCCGGTTTTTCAGGTGGTAGCGGATGCAGTCGCAGCAGATACCTTTACGGGAACAGGGTTCATAGCTGCAGTTGCAGTTTTTAAGGTTTTCTTCTTTTTTGCAGTCCATAATAATACCTTCATTGATTTTGTAGTACTTTTTCAACGGTTGCCAAAAGCTCCTGCATCCGGAACGGTTTGCTTAAAGCCGCTTTAAAACCGTAGTTTTTGAAATTTGCGACGATCGGGTCGTTGGCATAGCCGCTGGAGACGATGACTTTGGCTTGCGGGTCAATCTCGAGGAGTTTTTTGGTGGCTTCCTGGCCGCCCATGCCGCCGGGGACGGTAAGATCCATAATGACAACGTCGATCCGGGAACCGGTGGAGATGTTTTTCCGGTAGATAGCGAGAGCCTCCCGGCCATCGGCGGCGACCAGGGTTTTAAAATTGCTGGCCTTGAGAATTTTTTCCAGAAGTTCACTGATCATTTCCTCATCATCCATAATCAGAACGGTGCGGTTGTCGGGTCTGCGGTTGTCGGATTTACGGATGACGCTTTCAGGATTAAGATTGTCTCCGGGGATTTCACGGTCGGTTGCCGGGAGATAGATGGTGAAAGTGCTGCCGGGATTTGGTTGCGGACAGGTCCCCGCCGTTACCTTGATAATGCCTCCGTGTTTCTTGATGATTGAGTGGGTGATCGCCAGGCCCAGGCCGCTGTTTTCGGCTTTGGTGGTAAAATAGGGATCAAAAATTTTGTCGAGAATGGCCTGAGGAATGCCGCCGCCCTGATCGATAATGGTGATTTTCGCGTAAATACCGGGTTCAAGATCGGTTTGGCTGTCAGCCGAAATTTTCGCGTTTTCCACTTTAATCGTAATTTTGCCGCCGTCCGGCATTGCCTGATCGGCGTTGATGACGATGTTCTGGATTACCTGGCTGATTTGCCCGGCATCGATGCGGGCCGGTTTCAAGTCGGCGGCAAAATTAAAGCTACATTTAACATTGCTGCCGCGCAGGACAAATTCAGTGGAATCTTTAATGATGGACTTAAGATCGGTGACTTTCTTTATCGGTTCTCCGCCCTTGGCGAAAGTTAAAAGCTGCTGGGTCAGATTTTTGGCTCTGAGCGTGGCTTTTTCCGAGTCAGCCAGGATCTTGTAGAGTTCACTGTTTTGGTCAGTATGGGTTTGGGCCAGCGAAATATTACCCAGAATGGCCCCGAGAATATTATTGAAATCGTGAGCGATACCGCCGGCTAAAACGCCGACCGATTCGAGTTTTCTCACCTTCAGGGCTTCTTTTTCCGCCGCAACCTGTTTACTGATATCGCTTAAGATAACCAGCATTCCCGCCGGTTCTCCGTTATGGTCTGAGTAACGGGAGGCGCTTAAACTTATGTCAATTAACTGCCCGTTTTTAGTCAGACGTTGGGTTTTGAATGCGTGACAGGGAATATTGTCATTGATAAGCGCCACAATATGTTTCATCGACGCTTCCCGTTCGGATTCGGGGAGGAAGGGGATGCGGCGGCCTTCAAGTTCTTCCAGGGTCCAGTGGAAAATTTTCGTAAAAGCCGGATTGATATATTTTACCAGACCGGCAGTGTCATAGACAATAATTGCGTCGGATGAAGAGTGGAGTAGTGAGCGATAAAGTTCGGTCTGCAGTTGTGACTCTTCCAGCAGCCGGCGGTATCGGGCTTCGCTTTTTTGTAGTTCAAGCGTTCTTTCGGCGACTATCTTTTCCAGTTCATTCTGGTGTTTTTTAAGCTCATCTTCGATTTTTACCAGATCGGTTATGTCGACTATTGAAATCGCGACTCCGGTTACCCGGCCCTGCGCGTCTTTGATGGGGGTGGCGGAGTGATCAATACTGATTTTTTCGCCGTTGCTGTTTATGCGCGAGTGTCGTGAACGGCCGCTTTCTTTACCTTTTTCCAGAACCTCCCGGGCCGGGCAATTGCGGCAGATGCGGTTTAGGCCGGCAGCGGCATGGTAGCAGTAATCGCCAATGACATCTTCACCATAAATCTCCCGGGCTTTCCGGTTGTAGCTTAAGACCCGATACTCGGTGTCAAGTTCCCAGACCGCAACATCCAGAGTATTAAGCAGGTCGCCTAAGGCGGTTGCATTTGCCATTTATAGAAATCTCCGGTAAAACGAATAAAGAGTGGTTGCAAAGATAGACTATTTCCATTTTTTCGTCAAGAATAATGGCAGGTTCGGGAAAAAATCTACGCATTGGAGGTTGTCGGCAAAATTTTTTCTTTATCATTCAAGGTTACTGCTTTCAAGGTACTTTATTTTGTGCTATAGATACAGGCTAGTTGCCGGGGATTTGATGGTTTTTATCGGCAACTGTAAAAGCTTTGACGTGGGGCTGTCAGTCCCTTGCGGGTTGTTTCCCTGTTTTTACAGTTTTTCCCAACTGTAAAAACAGGAAAATGTGTAACTATTCAGCCAAATTTTACCCCCCACCTTCTGGAGGGGGCGGGGGTGGTTTTTCGTAAGCGGTTGCGGAAACGATTTCGTTGTTTTTCGGAAGCGAGCGGGAGCCCATCAGCATTGCAACTGTTTGAGCGTAAGCGAGTTTTGCAAGGCGGGCGCAGCGAGCGTAAGGA